>DCQY01000122.1:0-3411 GCA_002323995.1 Akkermansiaceae bacterium UBA1506
ATCATCGCCTTGGAATTCGGTCAAAGATTGACCTCGCCAAGCCCATGACTCGTCGTCTGCGATTGAGATTGTCTGGAGCAGTGGACTACTCATGATAAGGATGGTAGCCACAACTGGGCAGGAACTTTTTTTCATCCTACTCTATACGGACCGTTTTTTTCCAACGGATAGGGTGTGAATGCGGACCGCAGAAGGCTCTGTTTTTCGAAACCGATTCAGTGTCAGGCGCGTAAAGCGCCGATCCGCAAATGTGTTCCGTGACAATCAAGTTAAATAGTCCATCATGAATTCAGTTTTCCCATGAACCGAAGTTCCCTGCTTTCTCTTCTGGCCGCGACTATCGCTCTTGCCCAAATCGTGGCATCTTCTGATGCCAGTGACTCTCGTCGGCCTAATGTTGTCATGCTGATTGGTGATGACATTGACCGCGACACACTCGGCCCTTGGGGCGGTGAGGCAATAACGCCACATCTCAATCAACTCGCAGCCGAGGGCGTGAAATTCAATCGCTGCTACGCCAATGTTGCTATGTGTGCTCCGTTCCGCCAGGAACTCTACAGCGGACGGACCCCGTGGCGGACTGGAGCGATGCCCAACCACTCCCAGTCCTCGCCCGACACCAAGAGCCTGCCGCACTATCTCCAGCCTCTCGGCTATCGAGTTGCCCTGCTCGGGAAAAGTCACGTGGGACCGCAGCAGGCCTACCCTTTTGAAAAGCTCGGTGACATTCCGAAGAGGGAAGACGCGAATCCGATTGCTCTCGAGCGGGCTGGAAATTATATCGTCGAAGCGAAGGAAGCCGGCGAACCTTTCTGCCTCATTATAGGTTCACACGATGGGCATGCGCCGTTCCACACCCATGGTGATCCAAGTATCTACGATGCCGCCAAGCTGACCTTGCCGAAGGACGCGCTCGATACGCCCGAGTATCGCCACAAATTATTAGGCAACTTTGTCGAAGTGACTCATCTTGACAAGTTACTCGGCGGCCTACGTGAACTCATCGCCGAACATGAGTTGACCGAGGACACTCTCGTCATTTTCTGTTCCGAACAAGGGAACCAGTTCCCTTTTTCAAAGTGGACGTGTTTCGATGGAGGTCTCGCTTCTGGTATTATCGCGGCGTGGCCCGGCGTCATTCCAGCTGGTATCGAAAGTGATCCTATTCTCTGGATCTCCGACATCACCCCGAGCCTTGTCGAAGCTGCCGGAGGCGAGGTTAATCCTGCTGACTTTGATGGAAAAAGCCAATGGACCAACTTCACCGGCGCAAATGAGAAGGTGCACGACTATGCCTACGGAACGTTCTCTAATTGCAATATTATCGACAACCGTGAGCGTGTCTTTCCGATTCGTTCGATCCGAGACGAGCGCTACACTTTAATCTGGTGTCCCAAGGCTGGGATTGAGGTCACCTCTAACACGACCCTGACCATGGCTTTGGCGATGCTCGACGGCAAGGAAGTCAAAGGCGAGCTAGACCCAGCTGCTTCGTGGGTCGCGAAGATGCAAAGGGAAGGCGGGCCCCTTCGGGAGCAACTCGTCAAACGGCTGCATCATCGACCTGAGTGGGCGCTTTACGATCGACAGTCCGATCCGAAGGAGTTGACCAACCTCGTTGGTAATCCCGAATACTCTGAAGTGCAGAAGCGTCTCCAGAGCGAGCTCGAAGCGTGGCTTACGAAATGGGACGACAGTGACCCGATTACGACGGAGACCGGATTTGTAAAGCCGAACAATAAGGACGAAGCTAAAACCAAAGCAAAGGCCAAGGCAAAGGCCAAGAAGGGGTAAGCCTCGAATGGCGACGCGCTATCTCGGTATTGATGTTCAACTCCTTCGTCCGCCGGCATGGATGGTGCTCGATGAGTGTCTGACCCAAGTCGACTCGGGCTGGCTGGGGGAAGTGGGCGACTCGTTCGGTGGAATGTGCCAAGGAGCCATGGCTGTGGTCGATCGACTGGAGCAGTCGGGACACGACGTTCACGTCGGGATCGATAGCCCTCGTTGCCCCTTGCCCTCAGCCCGGGAGTGGTATTGGGATGGAAAGGAAAAAGGCTGGCGACCACGCCGTCCCGCTGAAAAGGGCAGGGGACGTCACTGTGAGGTTATTGTCAGGGCTTTGGGGTTGGCTAATCCTCAGTGGACACCTTCATTCAAAGACAGTCCTGAATGGATGCGCCTAGGTTATGAGCTATTTAGCGCATTGGAACCAGAAGCCAGAGGGTCGGTGACTGTACACGAAGTCTTTCCTTCCGCTTCCTATGCGATGTGGAAGGATGATCCGGATGCGCCAAAGATGAGAATCGACGTCTCGCAGTTTCAGCCTGGTCCCAAGGATATGATCGATGCGGCGGTTGCTGCGATGACGGTAAGGGAGTATCAGCAGGGGCGCGGCGCTGCTGTTGGCAATGACGGCTTAGGAGCCATCGTGCTGCCAAAACCGATCGGCGAGGCACCAGCTAGCTTGCTCCGCTGGCCGAGCGAGATGGAGGGGCAGATTTTTTGCCAGAACCGATAGGAGATCGGCGCCCGCATCTCCTCACATTTCTGCCCGATCTTCCTCCGTCAACTCTCTGACTCGAAGATAGCTCCCATCAAAGTAAGCCCGCGCGCCATGGAAAAACTGTGTATTCTCTCCGATCACGCGCAGCCGTCCGTCACCTTCGAGCAAAAACGTCAACCAAGTCTCCGCGGAATCTTTATCTACCCGGGTGCTGAAGCGAGCCGTGGTTTGATTTGCAGCAGCCGTACCATCGATGTTGCCGAGATGATAGGTGGGGCCGCGGACGACACTACAGGCAAAAGTGAAGGTGCCGTCAGGATTTTCGACGATACGGAGAATGCCGCCGTAGCCGTCGATCCAAGCGCCTTCCCAGGTCTTGGTGAAGGTGTCAACCTTCATCCAGGCGTTGAGGATTTCGATCCGGGTTTCTGTGAGATACGCCATTGCTTTCCAATACTCTGCGTTGGTCGTTTCTTCTCCGCTGTTGGCCCGGCCATCGAAATGGGCCGCGCCCGCGGCCCGATGGTCGCGATAAGCGATCCAATCACGTTGTTCTTTCTCGATCTTGGTAAAGCGATAGCTGGGGACGGTCTCCTTGGCTTCTTCATAGACCGAGTTCAAGGTTGTATCGGCGTTGGCAAAGGCTTGCTTAGCCTCCTCAAGGGAAAGATCCTGAGCGGAGGTGAGTTTTGGTCCAAGGATGAGGAGAATTGGAAGCAGGGAGATAACAAGGCGTGGCATGGTGAGAGGATGATACCTGGGGCGTGAAGTTCCAAGAGTTTATATGCTGCATCACAGAATGAGGCGACAAATTATATCCTCCGATACCACCGAAATATATATCCGAGGTGTGCAATTAGAAGAACTAAGGTTAGGCCCACAGTGACCATGTGCAGTGCATTCCA
>DCQY01000122.1:3803-6851 GCA_002323995.1 Akkermansiaceae bacterium UBA1506
CAACGCGGTGAGCCCGTTCACAAAGAGCCCCGATCGTTGCTTCCGCGTGGTCACGACGCCGATGATGCCAAGAATTCCAATAAGGGCGAAGAAGATCGGCCAGAGAAACCGTAACATCAGTGCGGCTGGTTCCACTTCGAGAGCAAGGTTAATCGCCGGAGCCACAATCGCCGATTGAAAGAGAATGAGGGTGGCAACGACCACCGAAAGGAAGCGAGGGAAAGTAGCCATGACTTTATGAATACGTCACATCTTGATGGGTAGTTGGCCCCATTAAGCTGATACCCTTCGGCGCAGTTTCTGCCGAAACCGCCACACCAACCATATTCACTGGTAAACCAATACCCTAAAACTCGTATCGCAGTGAGCCTCTAGCGATGGTGTCTCCGGCACTATTTTCTGTTTTTTGGTAATTCACGCCGAGGTTCAAGGATAAACCGCGGGCAAGGTCCAACCGCGATCCGAACGCCGCACTATATCGTTTTTGATCAGCGAGCTTTGAAATTCCCGCCTCAGCCGAAACGGTCAGGGCTCCCGTTTTGTAGCTCAGACCCAGTGAGCTAAAGAGGTGCTCGTTCTCACCGGAATAGAGGCTATCCACGCTTTCAATGCCAACTTGGCTGTCAATCGTAAGGCTGGCATAGGTGTAAGCGAAAACAGCGGCCCCGCCGAGGGTGTCCCGGCTAACGCCCCCGGTAATCGTCTCTCCTTTGCGGAGGCGGAGTCCACCAAAGTAACTGCTCGCACCGATAGGACGCTCAAAGTTTGCCCCCAGTTCAAACCCTCCCTCTCTGTCAACGGTAGCGGCAAACTCGTAGGAGTTGAATCGAACAGAGTAGAAAACCCCTTCGTCTTTAAGACCGCCCGCAAACTGATCAAAAGCGAGACTTGCATTTCCAGCGCCACGTTGTCGCCGCGTCTTCTCAAAAACGCTTCCAGTGACCTGACCGACCGCAAGCACCCCCCAGTAATCTGTGACGGAAACGGCCAGATTTCCACGGTAGTCATCGTCGTCGAAGCCCACGTAATTGGCCAGATACTGGGCATTAAACTGCCAACCGTTGGTCAGTTGTGTGCCAAAGTTAAAGAGGCCGAGGAACCGGGTCGCTGCTGAATAATCATCAGTGGAATCGCCGTAGAGGATCGACTGGTCAATGAGGAGATTAGTATTGAGAGTGCCGATACCAACGTCGAAGGCGGTAGGTTTTTCAAAGAACGAGATCGTATCGTAACCGAAAGAAAATCCCTCCTGAGCAGCAACACTGCCAAGTAATGATGCTTTGAGGAAGGCTGCGAGGAGCAACAATCGATGGTGAGTCTTCATCGTGATTAGTAATTAGATGTTACTGGTTAGTACGAAAAGCGCGTTTGAAAACGAAGTCGGCCAGTTCCCTTCCGACCCTCAGGCCTTCTGTATTGTCTTCTTGCCAGTGGATACCGCCATAGATCCGGCTCATTCCCGCCTCTTCTGCTGCCGCCCACAAACTGGTGTAGGATCTGGTCACGCCTGTAAGTTGTTGTGGCCAGTTCACAAGGTCCGGTGATTGACTTGAGAATGAGACCTGATCGGTCCCGAGAAAGTTGGCCAGCATCCGAGCTGACGCACCACTGAAGGTTGAGTGGCCCGAGGTATAGGCGGGAAATGAAGGTGTTGGAATGAGGCTTTTCCACGTCTCGTCTCCGGTCTGACCAAATTCTGCCGCTCTCTTCCTGATCACGGTTTCGGGCCTGACAATATCGTGATAGTATTTGCTGTCCCAAGTCGTGATAGCTGCGTCTGCCTGGGCCATGCTGAGGAGCGCGAATAATCTCGCCTGTTCCAGGAGAGGCAGCGCCATCTTCTGGGTGATATTCATGGCGATGATTTGCCAGTGACCCGGTGGCGTGACTCCACGGGGGCCATCTTCCCAGAAAAAGGCAATCGTGGTTTCGTCAGCCGTTCGAGTGCTGCTTTCACTTCCCCCGAGGGCCTTTATTTCCTCGTATTGATTCGCAAATTCTTGACTTTGAGGATCAATAAAAGGGTTGGCCCGAAAACGTGTTTTATCATCCATCACCCATGGTTTCTGTGCTCCCCACCCCGGAAATAAGCCGCGACTGAAGGTGCCAAAACGAGGTCCGCGCTCGGCTCCGTAAAATGGGCCGGTAGGGGACCAGGCGAGGAGATCACTTCGCTTATCATAGTGATCGAGGTAGAAGTTTGCCTGGTTGGGTTCCGCTCCGTCGTTGATTCGGTCTTTGATGATGATGGAGGCAACATATTTTCCATAGCGAATCCCGTTGGCTTTTGCCTCAGAGTCCGCGTAACGGGCAAGCATTCGTCGCTGATCGAACACAAATGAGGCGTTCAAAGCGTCCGAGAGGGAATCGGTGAAGGCGACAAGGTAGGCCACTTCTTCGTTGGTATTGGCCGGGGCCGCCCGAACTGCATATTTAGAATCATATTTCTGATCGATCCCATTGACGGCCAAAAAACCTGAAAGGTGAGCCATGGCAAAGGCTCGTGTCGCTGGCGGTGGAGTGACTGACTGATTGCGAATCGCCTGCAGCATCACGTCAGTGCACTCGTAGACGGGGGACAAGTGTTCCGGTTCGATCACTCCGCTGATGTAGGATTGAGGGCTGGTGATGGTGGATGAACAACTGACCCACAGCAGAGCGATTGAACTGAGCGACAAGGCGGCGGTCTGTTTAATGTATTTTGTCATACCGAATTTTAGAAGGGGCTGAGGGAAAAGTATTTCTGGCGAGATTGATTTCTGAGAGGGAAACGCTCCCGGGGCGCTCGCGATCTCGCAATGTTTTATTCTATTGGGGAATCTTCAGTAAGTTCAGGGTATTTGTTGACGTGAGACGGCCAGAAATGGGGAGTATGCCGGAAAATAGCTTTTGTAACATCAACACCAAATTCTGAAATGTCCCATACCCTAAAACTGGTTAACCAATTTTATTAGAATGAGTTAGGAGGATAAGGGCAAGCCTTTTTTTACTTCTAAAAAGCAAGGAAGGTTCGAACGCGACAACAGTGCCGAGTGAGATTGTCACTTG
>DCQY01000066.1 GCA_002323995.1 Akkermansiaceae bacterium UBA1506
ATCGCCGTCGAACATGAGCGCCCACGCCAATACGTTTCCGCTGGAGTTCATCACGGCCATGCCTTGGGGAGCAGGCTGGGTTCGTCGCAGTTCTTCGTAGAACGGAGCTTCCGGTCCAGGAGGTGGTTGTTGAGCGAGACGCGCTTTGACGGCGACGGGAATGAAGTTCTCCTGAATGGCTGCAATGACTTCGGGATTAGAGTAAACCGTCTCACGGACGGCTCCGGCGAAGACTCAACATCGTTTGTCGTCGGCTGGGAGGTCGATGTGACACCAGAAGATGATGGGCTTCTCTTCCTCCCGTGAAGCTTTGAGACCATCGAGAATGCTGTGATTCCAGTCGATTGACCGCCAGGCGATATTTTCGATGCGTAGCTCCCCCACGGACTCCTTCAACGCTTCTAAGGCGGGGATCGTTTTCGGCGCAGGGAACTGTTCAGCTCTCGATAGCGACAAGCTGGTCAGGAAAATAAGGACGTGAGCAGCGATGAAGGAGCGCAAAAGTTGTGGGTCCATGTTAGTAGTTAGTCGCTAGAAATAGCGGCACATTGGCTTTGTAATGCTGCCACCTCAGTCTGAAATTAAAAAGACTTATCCCGAGAATACCAGTCATACTGTTCTGTTTGTGGGGACGGCAATGACATGTTGGAGGTCCTAATGCTTTTGCTAAAGTGACTGAAATGTAAGTGTTCGTGATAGACGGTGTGGCTGGACTACGCTTGATTTTATATTCATGATGAGAAGAAGAGTGGAGAGAATTTGGACTATTTTACTAACCTTCCGTTCGAAGAGGCCTGAATTCCTAATTCGAGTTTAGCGACCTTCGATCCGCCGGGTCACATTCTTTACCACGATATTGCGGAATCCTTCGTTGGAGATGGAGTTGGCCCATTCGAGGGCGGTGTCAGGATCTTTTCCGACAAGCCCGTGAGCGAGTCCATTGATAGCGAAATCCCGGTCGCGTCCTTTGTTCAGGGAATTCAGCCGAGTGACGGCTGCCTGGTATTCGACGCCACCAACCCCTCCTCCGAGGAGACCGAAGGCAGCTGAAAGAATCGGACCGCGGGTTTGAGGGTGCGACTGGGAAAGAGCCATGTCAACAGCCTCAAACGGTGACTCGTCGAAGGCGCCGCCTTCGATCAGTTTTGCGATGGCCTGCCCACGTCTGGTTAGATCTTCGATCTGCTGAATCTGGCGTGGCAGGGTGTAGGTGCCGGTGCGCACGGCCGTCACCAGAGAGCGTGAGGTGTTCGCGAAGTCCCGCTTTTTGATTGCTTCGCGAATGCGGTCTTCATCGTAGTAGACTTTGATCTCGTCGCCGCCATCAGTCGCGAGAGTGGCTACCCCGATTTCAATGTCGTCCCCCTCAGAAAAGTCGATCAGTTTCCAGCCATGTTCGTCCGGAGTTGTAGTCACGGCAATTGAGGCTCCGTTTTGAGTGTCAATTATCGTAGCGACTGGCCTGCCATTTACCTCGGCGACTCCCGTGAGTACAAGCGCGCCAGAGAGGTTGAGCGGACGCGTGAAAGGAGAGCTTTCGAGCAGATCTTCGAAGGTTTCCCAAGTCACCGACTGGAGACCAGGGAATTCGGCTGACACTGAGCGAGTTCTTGATGCGATGAGGAGGCTGAAAACTATCAAGATAGCAAACGTGGCACGTACGAAATTCATGGCTGGTTCATCCCTCTTTTGTTTCGGTAAGCAATCAAGTGATCGCCAGTTCGAAAATAGATCGTTGATGTATCAATGGCGGGGGTCGTTTCCGAAAATTCTCCTAAATCAAACTGATGAACCAAATCGAGTGAGTCGCCGATACGGACAATTGAAACAAGTCCGAGACTGGAAACCAGATAAAGATGGTCGTTGGCAATGACCGGCGACGCAGCATACTGGCCTGGCGCGTCTGGAATTCGCTCGCGGAATAGGGAATCGCCGGATTGGGCGTTCAGTGCGGATAAAACACCACCTTTTCGAAGTAGGTAAATTTTGCCTTCATGAAAAATTGGAGAGGGGATCTCTGGGATTCCTCGATTGATTTCCCATTCCACGTGGGTAGCAGAAATGTCTCCGCGTCCACCGGGTGTAACAGCGGCAAGCAGAGGCCTCTCTTTCCCCGACCGAAGGTTCTCAAAGAATTCCTCTCGAGTCCATACGCCGTCGTTGTTTTTGTCGATCCAGGTCAAAATCCAATCGATCCGCTCGCGGCGTTTTGCGGTATCTTTTGGAAGCGGCATGCCGAATCCGGGGTGATCAGGCGGCAGTTCGGGTCGAAATGGAAAGGTGAAGTCACCGACCATTTCGGAGCGTTCGATTTGCCCGTTGCTATTGGAATCGAAGGGCATCAGAGATTTCCAAAACGGCTCGGGATTCTTCTCAATATCACCGCTGCCACCGAGTCTAGAAGAAGAGGCAAAAATCATACCGGTTCCAATCAAAGGAACCGCAATGGTTTCTCTGGAGAAGCCCTTGAGGAACCAACGACCTTCTCCGGTTTTGGCGTCGTAAGCCTGAAGTCG
>DCQY01000138.1:0-1147 GCA_002323995.1 Akkermansiaceae bacterium UBA1506
AATATCCACCGAGGCGGCATCATCTGCCAAAAGCAACCTCTGTCACAAACCGCTAAGGTCATTCAGAAGGCTAAGGCAGACATTGTAGGCATTCAAGAGACGCGCTCTCCTACCGGTGATACGGCGGCGGAGTTAGCGGATCTGCTGGGGTGGAATTTCTCAGTAGGGAAGCGCCATCGATGCATCATGACCCGATACGAGATCACCGAGGAGTTTCCGGATGGAGTTAAGGTAAAGCTGCCCACGGGGCAAGCCGCCTACGTCTTTAATCTACACCTTCCCTCTCATCCATATCAACCTTACCAACTGCTAAATATTCGACCCTCATGGCATAAGCACACGAATGACATCGTATTCATCAAGACTGAGGCGGAAGCCATCGAATGGGCACAAAAAACCCGCGGCGACCTTATCGAGGCATTGTTTGAGCAAATAGATTCTATTTCGGATAAAGAGGCTCCAGTGTTCGTCGTCGGGGACTTTAACGAACCGTCGCATTTAGACTGGACGGAGGCAGCCGCTCAAGCAAGGCGACACCCCATTAAAGTCGCCTATCCTGCTTCGCAGGCACTGGCACAGGCCGGCTTCGCCGATGCGTGGCGCACACTCTATCCCGACGAGATGGAAGAGCCGGGCCTCACCTGGTCTCCCGCCTACCCTTTTGATGACCCCACGACTCACCCCGACCGTATCGACTTTGTGTATTTTCGGGGTAAAGGCGTTAGCCTAAAGGAAGCAAAAATCGTCGGAGAGAACAAAGAGAACGCGGACCTTGTCGTTTCTCCCTACCCGTCTGATCACCGTGCCGTGGTGGCGACGTTCACGCTGCCCGAATAAACTCATCCCCACCAATGAGATTCCTTTTCGCCCTCATATTTATACTAGTCCTGTCTGTCTGTCAGGCTCAGGAAAAAACCGTCACCATCGGTCTCATCGGCGATTCTACCGTCGCGGAACAATCCGGTTGGGGCCCGGCCTTTGCGGAGCGGTTTGACCGCCGCGCCACGATTCTGAACTACGCGAAGAGTGGCGCCACCCTTCAAGCCTTGTCAAAGAAACTAGATGAACTCGTCCAACACCAACCCGACTACGTCCTGATTCAATTCGGCCACAACGATCAGAAACGGTATGACATCACCGTTTACCA
>DCQY01000138.1:1529-12864 GCA_002323995.1 Akkermansiaceae bacterium UBA1506
GTGAGTTCGGTCACGCGGCGAAGTTTCGACGCCAACGGAAAGATTGTGTCCAACCTGGTCAAAAACGAGAAATACAACTACCGGGCCACCCTGACAGACTACGCCGAGGCCGCCGAAGCGGTGGCGAAGGAATTGAAGCTGCCCTTCCTCGACCTGCACCGAATCAGCATCGCGCACCACAACGAGATCGGCCGCGAGGCGAGCATGACATACAATTTCAAAGAGGGCGACAAGACCCACTTCAATCGCAAAGGGGCCGAGGCGATCGCAGATCTGATACTCGAAGAACTCAAAACGGTAGTCCCGGACCTAGCGACCTATGCGAAAGAGCCCGGCCCGACAAATTAAAGGATCGGTGATCGGTCAAAAAAGTTTGGCAGGTCGAAGGCAAACCGGAAGTCTATCTGTGACGTTGCTCAGCCACCTCATTAAAACCGATCCCAGTTCACGCTCATGGATTCCCGATAACCGTGATCACGCCAGCCCGACCATTCTGTTTTGGTGTCCAATTTGAGTGTATAAAATACTTCTAACTGTGAGATTACGCACGGTTCAGTCATGACCTCAAAACCTCACTCTTCACTCCACACTGTCGATCGACGCCACTTCTTGCGCAGTGGGGCTGCCACTCTCGCGCTACCAGCGCTCGAGGCATTTTCCGCGCACGGGGCATCAACCGTCGCAGCGGGAGCAAAAAACTTTGTTGCCATTGGCACCTACCTTGGCTGGCATCAAAACGCTTTTTTTCCCGAACAGGCGGGCCACAACTATGAAATGCCGGCAACCCTTTCTCCGATCGCCGGGCTTCGCGATGAGTTCACCATCTTCTCCGGTCTCGACCACCGCGCTCCCAACGGGCACGGCGCCTGGAGCAACTTTCTTTGTGGCCAATCACCCAAATCCTATTCGCTCGACCAGAAGGTCGCGGACTCCATAGGAGCTAAGTCTCGTTTCCCATCGATTCAATTGGCTGCGGGAGCTGGTGAGTCAGACACTAAGGAAGGAAATGGTATCAGCTTCACCCGTCAGGGTATTAAGCTACCCCAAGTTCAGCGTCCCAGTGTCCTCTACAAGCAACTCTTCACATCCAAGGCTGACCGTGCCCGCACCGAGTATTTGTTGCGCAGCAAACAGAGTTCCCTCGACCTGGTATTGGACGATGCACTGCGTTTGCAGAAATCTCTGCCCAGTCGGGACCGCGAAAAACTGGAGGAATACTTCGAGTCCTTAAGAGCTGTGGAGAAACGCATGGGGCGCCAACTCGAGACCATCAACGACCCAGTTCCCCAGCCGGATTACGAACTTCCCAGCTACGACCCCATCACTCCGAACCTGCAGATCGAAGCCGAACAGATCATGTATGATCTGATGACTCTAGCTCTCGAGACTGAATCGACTCGTGTGATTTCGTTTTTCCTTCACGGCCTCGGACAGGTCTTTTCCTTCGACGGAAAGGCTCTCGGTTCCGGCTACCATGGATTGTCCCACCATGGTAATAATCCGGCGATGATCCGCGACTTGATCACGATCGAGACAGCTCACATCCACTGTCTGGCGGGTTTTCTGGAACAACTAAAGGCAAAGAAAACTCCACAGGGTAAATCGCTCCTCGACGACACCATCGTTCTTGTCGGCACCGGTATGGGTGATGCCAGTCGTCACAGCAATGCGAATCTACCAACTCTCGTAGCGGGCGGTGGTTTCAATCACGGTAGTCACCTAGCTTTGGGCGGATCAAAAAATGAGACACCGCTACTGGGCGATCTCTTTATTACCCTGATGCAGCGACTGGGCATTGAAGCGGACAGTTTCTCCAATGCTTCACGCAATCTGAACCAACTGTTCAGCTAACCCCGGATGATATTTACCGCCAATAGGTATCTTCGTTTTGCCGGAGTGGCAGTCATCCACTTCGCTGTTCTAGCTACTCCCGTCAAAGCCGAAGAGGTCCCTGCCGCTATTCAGGACATCCTTTTTAAAAACTGCCTCCAGTGCCACGATGCCGATTCCGAAAAGGGCAACGTTAATCTCGACCGCAGCTCCATCGACTGGACAAATAGCAACCAACGTGCTCTCTGGCAGCGAGCGCTCGAGGCCATTGATCGCGGACTCATGCCGCCACCCGAGAAAAAAAGCCTCACCAGCGAGGAGCGCAAAACAGCCCTCGCTTTTCTTGATGAAAAAATCCTCGAACATACCGCCATCGGCGGAACGCTACCCCGCCGTCTCAACAAAACCGAATACGAAAGTACAATCAGGAATCTCTTCCACCTTCCCGAGTTCAGGCTTCCAGCCGGCTTTCCTAACGATACTAATTATCACGGATTCAACAATGTTGGCGAAGGCCTCGTCCTCTCACCTCCCCACCTTGAGTCCTATGCCAATATTGCTCGCCATATCGCTGACGAAATTTTTCCTCCTACCAAGCCGGCGCCTGAAAAGAAAACTTGGAGCGCGGGTCCCGAGGACATGGTGCTTAGTTTTTCTGCTGCTGGCGTTCACGGGAATGCGCTCCGCCTCGCGTCGCGCAGCGTGGATATCATGCGCAGCTGCAGTTGGCCTAGCAAGATTGAGATCAGTGATTCTGGAACCTACAAAATTACAGTCGACGCTTCCAAATTCCTTTCGAAGTCGGGAAGCCCATTCGAAGGGGATATGATGCTCGAAGTCTACGCGCGAGCTGTTACCGCCACGGATCGCTCCAAGGTTTCGGATTTCCGACTCTTAAAGAAAATTGCAGTGACAAGTGAGGAGCCCCAAACCACGGCCTTTCAAGCTGATCTCTACGAAGGCGAGACGGTTCTCTTTCACTGGAAGAATGCCAGGATGACTCACGACCCTCCGGCTACTGGTGAAGCTTTTGAAGTCCTATCTAAAGAGAACCCCCGGTTTCTCGCTGCCTGGCTAAAAACGGTCTTCCCGAGCGGCGACCCAAAACGGCCTATCAGAATATCAAATCTGAGGGGACGTAACGGGTGGGACACCGTTTCCAAATACATGGCGGATCCGGATCTCGATCTAACCCACGCCACTACCGACTCCGCGCTGGCCCAGGCGTTTTTCAAACTTGCCGCCAGCAAAGGTAAAGCCTCCATCGCAGACTGCCTCTGCTACTTTTACCACACAAGGGGGCCGGCCATGGAGATTCACCAGCTAACCATCGAAGGCCCATCGAAGCGGATCGAGAGTCCCATCGATCTGAAACGACGGGAACGACAACTCAAAATAACCGGAGCACCTCATAAGGGGCAGGCACGGGAGGACTTCGTCCGTGGAATGTTGTCCAGTTTTCTCCCACGTGCCTTCCGCAAATCAATCAGTAATGATACCATAGAAAGCTACCTTAACATCGCAACGCGTCACTGGGAGAAGGGCCACAGCTATGAAGAAGGCATGCACCTTTTGTTTCGTAACATCCTCATTTCGCCACGCTTCCTGTATCGCTGCCTCGATCCCGAGGGTATGGACGACTTCGACCTCGCCACGCGGTTGTCCTACTTCCTGACACAAGGCCCGCCCGACGAAACGCTCATTGACTTGGCGCAACGCGGCCGTCTTTCCGCCACACGACCGTCCAGGACCGATCCTTCAAAAGTAGAATACTGGGTCCTAAGAAGGGAGACCGAACGCCTCCTGCCCACAAGTCACACCGATCCCATGATTCAGAGCTTTGTCGGACAATGGCTCGATACTGATACCCTACGAGGTATCATGCCCGACCCGAAATTTAACTTCGACGAAACCAGTATCGACATCGCCAAATATGAGACTGAAGCCTTCTTTACAGAAATCCTAACAAAGAACCTTCCGATAACTGATTTTATCGATCCAGACTTCACGTTTTCTTCGATCGGTTTTGTGCAACGTAACTACGGTTTCACTCCCTCGAAATATCTTGGTAAAAATCTTAACAGTGCGGCCAAACAAAAACTCCAGCGCCTCGAAATTGAACGCGGCGGTCGCCACGGCGGCCTGCTCGGTCAATCGGCTATTCTCACCGCAACCGCCAACGGAGTCGATACTCAACCAGTCGTTCGCGGCGTTTGGGTACTTGAAAACATCCTTGGGACACCACCTCCTGAGCCCCCTGAAAATATCCCGGCGCTAACGCCCGATACTCAGGGAACTATAACCCCGCGCGAAATGCTGGCCGCCCATACCAGCGACGCTGCCTGTGCCGGTTGCCACCAGCACATCGACCCGGTGGGCTTTGTCCTCGAAAACTATGATCCAGTCGGACGTTGGCGAACCGAATGGCCCGGAAAAACAGCCACCACGATCGACGCCTCAGTAACCCTTCCCGATGGCACTGAAATAGAGAACGCGATCGAATTCAAAGCCTGGCTGCTCGACAACATTGACTTGTTCTCAAAATGCCTTGCCGGGAAGCTGATGACCTACGCCACCGGCCGTGTTCCCAACTACGCGGAGAATCGTGAAATCGAGGAGATCGTGAAGAAAAATCGAGAAAACGACGACGGCTTCCGAGATCTCGTGTTGGCACTGATCGAAAGTGAAACCTTTCGCACCCAATGATCTTGACTCATCCCATCCTATTTCTGTCCATTATCACTCTCCTATGCGGCACTGCACTTGGATTACAAACAGGTGCGACGGCAGCGAATGTCTCCGACGGGGGACACGGGATGGATGAGGAAGCTCTCTCTCAGATTTCCGAAAAGCTCCAGGCTATTGTCGACAGCGGTCAGAGTTCCGGCATGGTCTCCCTAGTGGCTCGAAATGGGGAAATCGCGTCCATTAATGCGGTAGGCTGGCACGTCTGGTCGAAAGAGCCCATGGAGGCCACGGCTGTCTTTCGGTGCGCATCGATGAGCAAGCCGTTTGTCGCGGCCTCCATCATGATGCTGGTCGATGAAGGCAAACTGCAACTCGATGATTTGGTGGAGGATCACATTCCGGAATTCAAGGGACAGAAAGTAGACACGGTTAACCGGTATCAGGTGCGGTTCCGTGGCGCCAGATCATCTGACGGATTGCCAACAGCTCAGCATCCATTGACGATTCGAACCCTTCTCAATCATACGGACGGGCTCCCGGTGACGAGGTCGACGAAAGCGGCAAAAACCATCAAGGGCCGTGCTCTTGCCTGCGCAAAGAACCCTCTGATGTGGGAACCCGGATCGAGAGTTTTGTATGGAGGTGAGGGTCTTCACGTCGCCGCCTATCTGGTCGAAAAGTATTCCGGCTTGCCCTATACCGAGTTTGTGCAAACCCGAATCCTCGATTCTCTCGGCATGAAGAGCACCTGGTTCACCTACAAGGACATACCCGAGGACCGGCGACTTCCGGGGCATCGCAAGCGCAAGGACTCTTGGGAACCCTTCTTTAAGGGGGATCCAAAAATCGGCGGCAGTGGCCACTACTTTGCGGTGGATGCCGGTTTATACTCAACGGCGGGGGACATGTTCCTCTGGCACCAGATGTTTCTCAACGGCGGTGAATACAGCGGCGTTCGCCTTCTTTCCGAGAAGTCCGTTCGTGAGATGACGCGCAATCAAACCGGTGACGCGCAGCTCGATGAGGAAATGAAGAACTTCGTCTGGGGTCTTACCTGGAAGGTGGTGCATGAACCGGAGGGCATTACGGCCGGGCTTAGCAAGGGGAGCTTCGGGAAGGGCGGGGCGGGAAACAGTATCTGGGCCGATCCCAGCACAAAGACCCTTTACATCGTCATGCAGAACATCAGCGGTGGGGACCATACGCTCGGCATGCAAGCGGTTCTTAAAACGGCTGGCGCTGCACTGACAGCCCTCGCAGAAACGGGTTTCGCCACAGACTCCGAAGCCTACCGCAATGGGCTCGCCTTCCTCTTGGAGACCCTACAACCTGACGGCTCCTAGCAGGTGAGAACCCGAAGCAAAACCATCCAGGAACATTTTGAAAGTGGCTTTCCGTATGGAAAAGATCAATTCATCTCCTACTCCTCTTCCCGCTGGGCAACGCTCGCCTTGATGCACAGTTTGTGATCCCTCGCTGGGGCTCCATGCCGAATGCTCGGAGGCAAGTCGAAAGATCGGCCGCAACTTGAGAGCGGTTCACCGTAGAACCCCCACGACCTGCCTGAACATCTCCGTGAGTAGCCCTACTTCCGGTCGGGGACAAGATTCGGGCGAAAAACATTCCGAATATCCAATCCCAACGCGGAGAAAGAGTGGGTCTACCACGTTTAGACACCCAATCCCATCCCATGAACCATTCCCGACTTATTCTCTCGTTCATGATGCTCTACGCTGGATTTTCCTTTGTAGCCAGCTGGATTGCAGAAGGACAAGCTGAGGCAAATCGCGATGCCGAATTGTCATATTCCAACACGCCACGACCGCCGGCTAAAGTCGGGCATCCGTCGTTCCTGAGCCCGCACGCCTCGCCGATCGCGGTGCATGGTGAGCGCGTCTTCGTCGTGAACACCCCAAGCGACACCGTGGATGTGATCAGCACGCAAACCGGCAAAATCTCCGCACGGATCGATGTCGGAATCGACCCGGTGAGCGTGGCCGTGCGGCCCGATGGCAAGGAACTCTGGGTTGCCAATCACATTTCCGACTCGGTTAGCGTCATTGACATCGATGCGGCCAGCCCCACCACCTTTCAGGTGGTGGCCACCGTGCAGGAGTTTGACCTGAGCACGAAGGCCACCCGCTTTGACGAACCGGTGGGGATTGCGTTTGCGAGCAACGAGAAAGCCTACGTCGCACTGTCGTCGGAGAACCGGATCGCTGTGGTCGATGTCGCAGAGCGGAAGGTAACCAAGCAACTGAAGATCACGGCACAGGATCCGCGCGCCATAAAGGTGCGGAATGGGCGGCTCTACGTGATTCCGTTTGAGTCTAACAACAAGACTCAGCTCTCGGGCGGCAAGGAGATCGACGGAGAATTGGTAACCTTCAATGCCCACCAGCATTCGGTGGCGAACAACAACATCCTCTCGCTAGGGCACGTCACCGACATCGTGAAGCACCCCCACGTTCCTGACCATGATCTCTACGTCTATGACACCAAGACCGACCAACTGGTTCGGACGGTGGATACACTGGGAACGCTGCTCTACGGTCTCACGGTGGACTCAAGGGGACGGGTCTTCATCGCCCAGACTGATGCGCGCAATGCGGTGAACGGACGATCCGGCACCAAGAAGCACGGCCTGCCGGAGATGGAGAACCGAGCCTTCCTAAATCAGATCACCAGCGTCCGTTTCAATGGGGACGACGCCGAGAAGCCTGAATTCATCAACTTGGAGCCCCTACCGCCCAAGCATCCGAAGAAGGGAGAGGCTCTTGCCACGCCCTTTGCGATCGAGATCAGCGACGACGATTCGTTCTTGATCGCCTCCGCAGCGGCTTCTGACAAAGTTTTCACAGTCGACACCAAGACTGGCGAAGTGCTCGGCCGCGTGGAGGTCGATGCCGTGCCGCGAGGCATCGCCTTGGAGTCATCGGCTGGCGGGAAACCAAAGCGGGCTTGGGTCCTGAACGCGGTTGAGAACACGATTTCGGTTGTGGATGTCTCCAACCCGGCGGAGCTCGAAGTGAAGACCAATATTCGCCTCGAAGACCCGACCCATCCTGACTTCAAACGAGGGCGGGTCGCGTTTGAGACCGCCAGGGCGTCCACAACCGAGACCTTTAGCTGCGCCAGCTGCCACTCCGACGGCAACACCGACCAGTTACTCTGGGTACTGCAGACACCCATCGTAACCGGCGGCAATCAGATCATGCCTCGCTCCACCATGCCAATTCGCGGACTTCGGGACACCGCACCATTCCATTGGGATGGGATTCCCGGCGACCCGTATGGGGGAATCAACAGCGCCAGCACCCGCGCTCATGTTGCGCCGAACAGCAGTGTCGACAAGCCTGAGAGCACCACCCGTCACCTCATTGACGGCGGACTTGCTGCAACGATGGCGATGGTGGGAGACACCACGAAAAACGACGAGGGCAAGGCAGGCTTGTTGACTGGTCAGGAACGGGACGATATGGCAAAGTTCCTCCTAGGGGTGACATACCCACCCGCCCAGCGCCGGGCCTACACCAACGTTCTCTCGCAACGGGCTGAGGACGGTTTTGAGCTGTTCCACATCACGGGTGACGTGGGAGGCACGCCGGGCGCGAACCACTGCGGAGATTGCCATCGCATGCCGTTCTGGGTCAGCACGAACACTCCCGGCTCCGGGATGGATGCTCCGACTTGGCGAGGGGCTTACGACCGATTCCTCATCCTACCCCAAGGTCGCCTCAACATCATCGACTTCGACTTCTATCGGCGCGTGGCCGAAGACGGCAACGATGAGCGGCGCATTTGGCAGTTCACGTGGGCGGGCCGGCGCGCCTTCGACCCGGTGTGGGACATGGTGCTGGAAGGCAGCACCGGATTCTCGGGATCGTTCGCGCGGCAAATCACCCTCAACCAGTCAACGCATGCCGATGAGTTGACCACCGACTTGCTGAGCGCCCTGGAAGCGTCGGCGGGTGAAGGCGCCATCGTGCTCCAGGTGGAAGGGGTGTCCCTTGCCGGTGGTCAGGCGACCCCGGTTAAGTTGCAGTTTGATGCCCGCTATGAGGGAGGGACCTATGTGCAGATCGACGGGAAGCGGCGGGCGATTCCACGCGGGAAACTGATCTCGCTGGCCTCCGAGGGTCGCTTCATTGGAACCTTCACTGGTCGGCATGGGGCGAAAGATGACTATGATTCCCCCCAACCTGC
Source organism: Akkermansiaceae bacterium UBA1506 (assembly GCA_002323995.1). GTDB lineage: Bacteria > Verrucomicrobiota > Verrucomicrobiia > Verrucomicrobiales > DEV007 > Arctic95D-9. Next base: position 10,254 of record DCQY01000138.1, read on the forward strand.
GCTCTGGACTCACGGACCGATCCACATCCAGCGTGGCCGGCAACAGTTCCCGGTCGTCTATGGAGAGAACCGGACCATGAAGGTTAGTGGACGTCATCTCAAGGACGGAGCCAGCATCATCGTCAACGGAAGACGAGTTCCCGGAACGATCGCGGTCCGGAGGGACAAGGACGAGACCGTGGAGATCGAGTTGGAGGAATTGCCCGAGGTGGGCATCCACTTCCTGCAGGTGCAGAATAAGGACGGCCTCTTCAGCAACGACTTCATCTTCCACGTGGGGGAACCCGAGGAGCAAGCCAAGCTTACCCCCTACCTGAACAACCCGAGCTCCCCACGCGAAAAGCCGCACGAGACCGCAGCTTGGAGGGACTTGTCTGCGACCGGAAGCCTGCCGAGAGGTATCAACTCACCCACCAATCGGAATGGCGACAGGGCCACGCTGCACCCTTGATCTCCGGCAAGGCGAACGAACAGCGCTGCGCTCTCCACGAGCTCGACAACGATCCCGGCGAATCTCACAACCCGTTTTGCCCTAATTCCAACCAAGGCCTGCGAAGCTCCATGAGGCCAGCCATTGAATAATCCAGTCTAAGGCCGCCCGTCCTCCGCCGGCCCTTCGCCTTTGATTAAGGCATGCCCCTGCCGCGCGAAACGCTCGCCGAGGACCACGTAGCCTTCCGGCCGGTTGTAGTGAACCGCACTCACGATCTTGCCGTCGACCTCTCGATCGTTGAGATCATCCACATCGACCCAGGCGCCGTGAGGGTCTTCATCGACGATCTCGCGTTGGGCCTGCCGCACCGCCACGCATGAGGGACGGTCGAGCGCATAATCCCCGATACGACCAATGACGATGTTCATGTCCGGTCGCTTCAAGTCGCGACGCAGGTTGGCGATCAATTGCTGGAGCGACCGCTTGTAAGCCGCATCCGCCCCGCCGTTGGCATCGCGCTCCCCCTGCATCCAGCAGAAGGTGATCGACGCGAGCTTGGGGTGCTGCTTCAACAGCTCCTCATACTGATCGAGGATGGGCTGGTAAAACTCGACTTCCCCTCCCTTGTGGATTCTTTTGCGATGATTTCCATCCAGGCCCGCCTCGGTCGCGATCGTCTCCCACTCCTCAAGCCAGCGGCAGATGGGCTGACCACCCTTGGCCACCTTGATGTAGACGACCTTTTCGTCTCCGAAGAGCTTGGTGGCCTCGGTCATGAACCCGGTCTCGGGATCCATCCCCTGCATGTTGGATTGTCCCGAGAGGATGAAGAGGTGGACGGGTTGATCGGTCTCGGCTTTTGCGAAGATCGAGGCGGTGAGTATGAGAGTGAGTAGGGCGAGGGTTTTCATAGGGTTAGTGGGGTGAGAATGATGTCTTGGTTCAAATGTATCAGAGGCCATCAGATTTGGATCTGCGTTTATCTGCGGTCGGCTACTTCTTCTCAAACGTGGCGGTCAATTGATCGAGCTTGGGGAGTGCTTCCACCCCCTCGGGCGAGACGAGTTTTACCTCGATCTGAAACCCTTTGCCAGCCGGCAGGTCGAAGAAGGAAACTTTTGCAGGCGTGCGGTCGACCTGCTTTGCGAAGCCGGGTATCGCCGAGTAGGTCTCCCGGGCATCCTGCCACTCGGACCACTGATCGATCTGGCCGTTGCCATCCTCGTCAACGCCCGCTCTCACCTTGGCTGTTCCGACCCAGGGACCGTCACTGACGAAATCGGTCTCGGTCTGGGCGATCAGGTAAAACTTGCCATCGGCAAACATGATATCGGGATCCGGATGCCCCGAGCCGATGTGTCCGTAGAAGCGGAACGGTTGGTTGATATCTTCTGAGGTGAAAAGCCCGACGCTCATTCCGGTGTGACCGTGCGCTTCGGCCGGATCGTAGTCGCCCACCAGGTAATACTGTCCCCCGATCGCGATGGCCGCCCAGTCGCCGAAGGCGTCTTGTTCGGGCTCGTGGATCTCATAGGTCACCACCTTTTCTTCACCCTTCCAATGGGGGTGCTCAAAGGTGCCGGTCTTTCCCGTCGGCTTGGTGCGATAGTCGACGGCCGGCTCGAGAATCTGAAAGTCCGTCATGCCAGTCTCGCTCACCATGTGACTGGCCAGGGGGGAATCCCAGGAGCGTTTGGAGGCATCGATGGGCTGCCAGTTCTCCGAGATCATGTGGAACTTGCCCTCGAGGTCGCGGATCACACCGACGTCAGACCCGCCCCAGGGCGCGTCGAAAGCGAGGCCCTTGTCTTCCCCGGCACGCCCATCGCGCAGATTGTGGTCGATGATGAGATGCGGGTCACGGTCGTTGGGCCGGTCGTAGTAGAAGTAGGTTTTCCCATCGGCGTATTCCGCCGTGGTCACGGTCGGCGCGGCCGCGGTCGGACCGTAGTGGACCCAGTGGATCATGTCGCGGCTGTGCCAGGCGTGGTAACCACTTTTCCAAGCCCGTTGATGGGGGGCCTTGCTGAAATCAACGTTCCATTCACTGAGTCGATACTGATTGGGAAACGGAGTCGTCACCAGTGTCTCGTCATACCCCTCGAGAGTGACTTCTTCTTCCACGAATCCGTCGAGCGAGAAGCCAAGAGGCGCAGGCGGCTTACGGTTCCTTTTCTT
>DCQY01000017.1 GCA_002323995.1 Akkermansiaceae bacterium UBA1506
GTTCATAAGAGAGGAGATCGAGTATTTCCAAAGTTATGGGCACACCTACTGAATGGAAAGTGGATATTCGCAACTAAATGGCTCAAAATGGGATAATCCAAAAATTGCCCTAACAGTCCGCCGAATCTGAGTCCACACCAGAATTAATCGGAGAATCTTTGACGAACCTTTATCGCCGGATTACCTCGATAAATCGAGTTAGCTTCGAGGTTGCTTGATGCAACCGAGCCCACCGACAGAATTGCAGACTCCGCGACGACAACGCCTGGGCACACAGTTGAGTTGGCGGCGATCCAAGCGCCATCCTCCACTCTAATCACCCCGACTCGCAAAGTGAATCCCGGATCTCTGTAGTCGTGATTACCCGTGCAAAGGTAGGCACCTTGGGAAATTACAACACTCTCGCCGAGAGTAACCATCACCAAGTTGTCGATCCAGGAGTGTTCCCCAATCCAGGAGTCATCTCCTATTTCGAGGAACCACGGATACTTGATTTTTACATGCGGCTTAATGACTACCCCATCGCCGATCCCTGCACCAAAAGCCCTAAGTATCAATACTTTAAGCTCTCCCGGCCAGGGGATGGATGTCTCAAACAAAACGCGACTGAAAACCAACCAGATCAACCGTTTCCAGCCCGGTCCCGGATCATAATCACCGGCAATATAATTCTTCAGACTGACGCGACTCATTCCTTTAGGATTCCCCCTGACACCTGAAATCTACGCCAAGTCTCACAAACCGCAAAAATTCACTCGAACAGGGCACCACAAATTAAAGTCTTTGATTGGCAGCTCTAGACCGCTCGTAAATTACGACTTCCGAAATGGCACTTCATGACAAAGAGTATTTCAACTCTCAATTCGTGACCAATCGACACCAACCCTTCCAACCCCTTGAATACACTCGACTTCGTAGTGAGAAATCTTCAAATCCTTGACTCCATTTCCCCAAGGATTTTCGAGGCCACGTTTTATCGTGGATAGATACTGACGCTCTCTACGGAGGTTTTATTGATTTGCTGTTAACTCCTGAGGGTTGGCAAGTTCTCCGCGAATATTAGCCCCGATGCTTGGATTGTGGTTCATCTACACTACGGGCGAGTAGATAGCGCCAAACCATCGTTTTCTTCGTAACCCTTTTCCATGACTTTCCAAAACTCTTACCTTCAACGACTTGAGGCGGTCCTTCTTACGGACAAAGTCCGCGAACGTGGTGAGAAAATCATCCTCTGCGTGGCGATCGGATCCTTCGTTATTCATCTCCTTCTCATAACCCTGACGCGGTTTGGTTTATTCGGTGGAGAGGTAACTTCCGAACTGCTACAAGATCCAATTGCGGCGATCTACACTCCTTTTTCCTTTATCCTTATCTACGAAGTTTACCTGCTCGTTTTCTATCTGCCGCAGTCGATAACGAGATACATCGGCAAGCAATACGAAATCATCCTATTGATCGTCATTCGCAGGATTTTCAAAGATATGGGCAACCTTGAGTTGACCACTGATTGGTTCAAAAGTGCTGACGACCTCCAGTTCACATACGACATCGTTGGGACGATCATTCTATTCTTGTTAATTACAGTTTTCTACCGGTTGGCACCGCGGCCCAGCTGTAAAATTAAGCCGCTGGAGGCTCAACCCGATAGCATTCGACAATTCGTATCCCTCAAGACAGGGATATCGATTGCTCTCACTCCCTTGCTAGCTGGCCTCGCAATTTTCAGCCTGTCACGCTGGATCTACGAAAACTTATTCTCCGTCGGTGATCTTGTCGCGGCTTCAAGGGATGTGAATCAGATATTCTTCGAAGACTTCTTCACCATCCTAATTCTAGCCGACGTCTTCCTTCTCTTATTTTCATTTCTTCACTCGAACGAATTTTCGACTGTCATTCGCAACTCCGGGTTCGTCATTTCCACGATCCTAATTAAGATCTCGTTCAGTGCGACGGGCCTCCTCAATGTCTCTCTGATTGTCAGCGCTGTCCTCTTCGGAGTCGTGATGCTCTGGATTCATAACTTTTTTAACCGCGGTAAAACAAAGGCGATAGAATTCAAAGCGCCGCCGAATTGAAATCCAACACAGCCCCTTAGATCGATCGCACAGGAACAGTATATCCGTTAAACTCCGCTTATCGAAAACGGAACACCCGATCGTTTACATCAAGACAGGGAACCAGCTTCGCTTTGAAGATCGTTCTATCAAATCGGAGTCAGGCCCTCCACGAGCTGTTCGATGGTCTGGTTGGCTTGAGCTGACTGGATTGCACCCCCTCAATCCCGGTGGGACCAACGCGCCGATAAGCAACCCTTGAAAAAGCGAATTCCTTTCAGTCGATTATGACGGCGCTATCTCGGGCATTCCTGATAAGATCACACACCGTTCGAACCGGCAAGAAGTATGAGAAGTAGATAAATCAAGAAACGCCACAGACTTTTGACCCACACAATACACTCCTCGCTCTCTAATAATGATGAGGTGGTGGGCAGGATGAAGAGGGTCTCGGGTTGACGTAAAGGCTATTTACGTTCTTCAACTTTCGGCAGCTTACCTTTCGAGTGTTAGTGGAACCCCGTAGACTCCCTCGTCTTTTAACAACCGTCGGAAGTAGAGCCGTTCCCGGGTCATCATATCCTTCCAGTCAACTTGTTTTAGATAAGCTTCAGCACCAGGGATATCGTCCTGCTTCGCCCTGAGAAGAGCGAGGACAGCATAGTCACCATTCAGCTTTTCCTCTGACTCGACGAGCGCGTGGGATGCGCCGGTAGCCTTCTCTACATCTCCCTCGTTTAGGTAAGCAAGCGTCAGAGTGGATCGGTAACCTTTCTTGTTGGAAAAGCGCTCGACAATCTGCCGCAACTTTGGGATAAGCGCCGCCCCGTGGGGGGACCCGTTGATTAGTTCCATCCAGGCAAAGTTATTGAATAAGGCCGGATTATCGGGTTCGGAGCGATATAAATTGCGACAGACGGTGAGCATGTCTTCAAATGCATCCTCCTTGATAAGGTAGGGTAGTACGAAGGACACTTCTGTGGAAGGAGGCGAAATAGCAGCGGGGCGTTTCAATGCTTCGGTGACAGCTCGATTCCGGATCTTGAGATTATTAGATCCCGCCAGTTGCGCGATGCTCAAAAGTCGGTCTCGGCCGTCTGACCCGACCGCTATATCAAAGGACTCTTCCCAAAGATTATCAGCTTCGGCCACTTTCCCTTGTTGCTCTGCAATCAAGGCACGATAGGCAAGGTAAGAGGCCTCATTAGCACCTCGAGACGAATTGGCTAGCAGAGCTTCGGCACTAGTCCAATCCTTTTTCTGAAGCAAAGCACTTAATCGAAGGTCAAATAACAATGAGGAGTCGGCGGCTTTAGCTTCGGTGGCGACCTCTGCGAGGACTCGGTCTGCCTGCCCTTTGTAGAGAAGCCACTGGCCTAGGATTTCCGGCGATTCGTCAATAAAGCGTGACACAGCATCTTCGATTAACTCGTCTCGCTTTTCTGGAAAGCTCTCGATGCGGCGCTCGACATCAATCAGCAGAATTTGGGGCGGAACCGGCACGGTTTTGGCAATTACCTCCAACCGTGAGGTGGCGTCAGAAAAAGTTTCCAACTGCCACTGATCACTCGGAATTTGTCCAAGTAACGAAAATGCAGCGATCGCTAATAAGGGATCTTTGTCAGGCTGGAAAATTTGATCGATTACTTCTTGTGCAGCAATTTGGTTGGAATGGTCTTCGGATGGGGTTCGAGCAAGAGCGGCGGCAAGCAAGAATTGATCAGTTGGCTCGGCGCGAATGCCCTCCAATTCCCGAATTGGCTCAAGTGCTGCAGCCGGTTGCCCTGTTGCGAGTAAGAAACGGGACTCCATCTCAAGGATATCCGGCTGTTTTCGCTCGCTATATTTCAATCTCGAAAGGAGTCGATTAAAGGTAATGCGATCGCCTATAGAAAAGAAGAGAGCCGTTGCATTTTTGCGATCCTCTGCGGTTGCATTAGGATGCTGAAAAACTCCATTAGCCAAGGATAACATATCCTTAGAAGAGCGTTTTTTTGAGACGGTAAACCTCTGGCGAAGAATTTCGATTTCAGACGGGCGAAGTTGCCAAGCAGCTGTAACTAATCGCTCTGCCTCTTTCCAATCATCGTTGACTCCAGCTTTGATCGAGTCGGCGAGCAGGCTGTTGGCCCGCCAAGTGTTAATCCGGGTTTTGATCGATTCGCGTTTGTGGTAGCTGATTCCTCCTGCACTGAAAACTAACAGAGCGCACACAATAATAATGGTCCTTTTCGTGGCCATAAGTGATAATCGCTCAGTGGTATTGCGAATACCCTGCATTAGAGTAGGACTGGTAATAATTATACTGCCCTAAAGCCTTCTTTTCGGGCATAGAGTTTGCCACAATACCGGTGACAGCAGTGCCATTATTTTCCAGTCGGGATATGGCACGTCGAAGGGCTTTGGTTGGTGTTTTCCACATACGGAAAACGAGACAAATTACATCGACATGCTTCGCAATGATAAGCGTATCGCTGACGGCTAAAACGGGGGCAGTGTCAATTATAATTCGGTCGTAGCGCTCCGCGAGCAACGTGATAAGCTTGACGATAAGACCGCTATTTGGGAGGACGTTACGACCGGGGGTGTTACCGGCTGCGATGACGTCAAAGCCAACCTCTGATTTTTGGATAGCATCAGAGATGGGGATATTCTTAGTGAAGCATTCGTAGACGCCGAGATGATCTTTAGGTAGTCCTAGGTATTCGCCGATTCGAGGTCGGCGAATGTCGAGGTCGATGAGGATGACTTTTTTACTTTCATCAGCCTCAGCTTCGGCCCTCGCCAAATTGCAGGAAGTTGTGCTTTTCCCTTCGCCCGGAAGAGAACTAGTGACAAGCACAGTCTGAACATTGCTTTTAGACAAATTAAGGCTTGCTACCAGAGTACGAAACGCCTCGGAAGCAGTCTCTGAAATTTCGGTTTTGGTTTTAGACGACTTTTTTTCTTTATTGAGGGCCTCGGACTTTGGAATAACAGAAAAAACCTGCGCATTAGAAAACCGCTCAAGATCTTCGACTCGCTTCATGCTGCCATCCAATCGACTAATAAGGAACGCGAGAGAGATTCCCACGAGTAGCCCTTTCCACCCGCTGTCAAAAATAGTCTGCAGGGTCGTCATGCGAAGTGAATCAGGATTTAGGGTAGCTGGTTGGAGGATAGTAAACTCCTGCTGATCGAAGCCGATGGCAACGTCACCCATTTTGACTTTTTCCATTAAAGATTCGTAGAGCTTGGAGTCACTCGTGAAATCACGATTAATCATACTGTGCCGAGCTTCGGTATTTGAGATTTTGAACGAAACGATTTCTTCAGTAGTCAGTTTTTCGGTTAAAGCCTCTCGTGATTCCCAGAAGTCTTTTTCAGAAGCTACCGACCTAATGATGCGGTCGAGCTCAGATTCGAACGTTTCATTTAGCAGTTCTAAATGTTTTCGTTCTTGGACGAGCGGTGGCCATTTATCAAGGTAGACCTTTTGCATCTCAAGAATGAGTCCTTCTGACCCTCGTATTTCTTTACAAATATCGAGTGCTTGCTTGTAGATAGAGAGGGATTCTTCAGCGCTACTTAGGCGGGAACGGATTTCTTCAATTTCTCGATTTAGCTGTTCTATTCTATTCGCCGAGGTTCCTTCTCGCTTTGAAGATGCAGACTTCCGAAGTTCTTTCAAAATACTACTGACGACGAGTTGGGCTGTCTCCGGGTCTGAATTTACGTTTACAATCGAGAGGAGCTGGGTGTTGTCGTGGTCAATAATCTCCGTTGACGCGTAAAACTGTCGCGCAAGGGCGAGCTTAGCTCTTTCGAGTTCTTCATCAGAAACCCTCGACGGTTCTGGCAAAAGCTTAGAGAAGTGTGATTGGCCTACGACCGCGCTGTAAAGGGAAGCCTGAGAGAGCTTCGCCTTCATCGACATCAGCATAGTTCCTTGTTGTTGATAATATCGATAGCTATCTCTTGGGTCGATGACGATCGCATCGCGGATGGGTTGGTGAACTTCAATTGTAGCAATAGATTTGTATGAGTCCGGCGTCATTCTCCCTTTGTAGAGCCCGAAAGCCAGTGAGCCGATAACTGCAAGTAGAATGACCCACATCCGCTCAATAAGGAAATAGAAACAGTCGACCATGCTCCATAGCCTGGCCTGGCTGGTATCCTCAATTTCTGCTTCGCGGATCATTAAATATTTTTCGACTGAGCTAGCGAACAAATGCTAATCTATTACTAAATTCAATGCTAGATCTTTACTTATTACCCGCGAGAGAGTGAAGTTTCACTTCGGCCTGAACTGCGCTCCTTCGAAAGTTATAAAGCCTAGATCCAAAAAGGCTGACCCGAGGTCTTTTAAAAAATGGGCAGGGAAGGATTCGAACCTTCGAAGGCATAGCCAGCAGATTTACAGTCTGCCCCGTTTGACCGCTTCGGTACCTACCCGTAATCGCACCAATGGAAGAACGCACTGGAGTTAGCGAGGCGCGTAACTTGCCGGGATGACAATGCTTTGCAAGGACTTTCTTCTTTCTGCCACCCCTCAAATTCGGGACAAA
>DCQY01000031.1 GCA_002323995.1 Akkermansiaceae bacterium UBA1506
GTATTTCGGCGAACTGCGCAGTGAGGGAAGCAAGGCTACTTTTGTTCCATCATAAGCGATTCGAACGCCTCTGCTTTTGAGAAATGGGCTCTAATTAGCCTCTCTGCGTTCCTGGGTTACTCTTGCCAAAGACCGACTTGAGGTCGCTCACTTTGGTCATGAGTAATTGGCCATTCTTCTCTTCGCGGTTTCCCGTCAGGACGATCGGTGTGCCGACATGATAGGGGAGATTAAAATCGTGAAAGTCGCGAAAGCTTACGTCCACGCGGACAGGATCTTTACCTTCGACTTCCATGTAGAAGGTTTTGGCCTCGTCTAGATTCTCAGACATGACGAGTCGGCCTTGGACGATGATTTTACCGCTAGACAACTTGATCCAACTCTCGAAGGAGCGCTCATGGTATTCGTTAAAGGGGCTGCCGTCGAGGCCTTGCAGTGGGGTGCCTGAATTGGCATAGGAATCGATCGGAATTCCAAATCCCTGCATTAAAGCTAGATGAAGATCGCCCAGTTCTTGGTTTTCTGCATAACGGAGATAGCGTCCTGTCTTAAGCATGCCGCCGCCCTGACCAGCTAGAATCGTGGGGATGCGTTGAGCAGTGTGGTTGTCAGAGTGGCCCATACCCGAACCGAAGAGAACAACGGTGTGATCCAGTAGGCTTCCTTCTTGGTCTTTGTACGATTTTAGCTTGGTGAGAAGGTAGTCGAACTTCTCCATGTGCCAGAGGCTGATTTTTAGGAGGCCGTCAATATTTTCCCGGCTGAAGTTGCGGAAAAAATGGGAAAGGTAGTGATGCTGTTCCTTGACCCCGAGGAAGTCAAAAATGATACGGCTGTTGCTGTTACCCAGCATGTAGGTGGCGCAGCGAGTGGAGTCGGTCCAGAGCGCGAGGGCAATGAGGTCGATCATCGTATTGACCTGCTCGTCGAGATTGGTCGCCAGCGGTGGACGAACGATGTCCTCGAAATCAATGGGGGAAGGTTTCGCATTTTTGTTAATTTGCCCGATTCGCTGCTCGGTCTCTCGAACCACCGTAAGGTACTCCTCCAGGGTATCTCGGTCCTCCTTGCCCGCTTTGCGTTGAAGTGCTTTGACGTCATCGTTCACACGGTCGAGCAGGCTGCTCATGTCCCTGCGCTTTGATGGAACTGAAAGTGGGTGGCGGAAGAGACGGTCGAAGATGAGTTGTGGGTCGCTTTCGCGAGGCAAACGTTCACCATCGGGACCGTAGGATATATAGCTGCAGTCAATCTGTCCCGTAAAAAGACCTTCTGTGGTCAGCTCGAGAGAACGATGCGAGGTGTCTCCACCAATCTGGTTTGCGATTAGCTGATCCATCGAAGCCCCGCTGGTGTTTTGATGGTGGCCGCTGAGAAAGCGACGGGTGGAATTCCTGTGGGACGAAAATCCGAAGTCTCCCATATTATCCAAAATGACCAGATCGTCCTTGTGCTGGGAAAAGGGAGCCATTAACGGCGACATGCGAAAGTCGTTCTCGGTGCCGCCATTGATGTTCCAGGAGGGTGGGTGAACTCCGTTGGGCTTGAAGAGTGACATGAAGCGTAGCGGCGGAGTATTGTCCCCGGAGAGATTGGTGACTCCGGAGTCGGCACTCGCTTCCATCAGATTGAGAAAAGGCAGTGGCACGGCAGCACCGAAAGCACCGCGCAGGAAGGTGCGTCGATTGATAGACCAATTTCGCTTCATGGTTTTTTGGGAGCCGGAATTACAGTTTCGCGGAAAGGAAGGCTGTTGGCGATATTAAAAAAGAGCTGCCCCCAGGTGGCACCCTCGACTAGCATCTTCTCGGTGATCGCCTCGACCGTGGGCCCGTCGTGCGCTCCGAGTTTTCGGCAAAGCGCGTAAGAGAGGGTCCTTTCGACGATGTTTCTAATAATAGCTTCACGGCGACTCGTCATGAAAATCTGTTTAAGTTCTTCAAAATTCTCGAAGGTTTCACCAGTGGAGAGCATACCGGAAGTATCGATCGGACCATCCGCTTTCTTTTTGCTCTGCATGCCTTTGGGAAAAGAATTGATGTCGCTTAAGAGATAAGCGCCCCTGTCGTTGTAGGCTTCGAAGGCAAATCCAATGGGATCAATTTTTTCGTGGCAGCGGGCACAGGTAGCATTTTCACGGTGAAGAGCGAACTGTTCGCGGAAAGTGAGCTTTTGATTTCCAAGAGTGGCTTCAATTGGGGGCACATCAGCGGGCGGTTCGCCAATGTGTTCCCCGAGAATGCGTTCTAGAGTCCAAGTTCCCCGGATAATGGGGCCATGGTTCATCGCAAGGACAGCCGGCATGGTGAGCAGTCCACCGCGTCCCGGAGTTTGCTCAAGGAGGAGTTTCTGGTTCGGTGGGGCCTGCTTTTCGATCCCTTTTGGTTTCACGTATTTCTCGAGTTTTTTGCGATCTTCGGGATAGACTGAGGAGGTCACGGAGTTGGTAAAGGTGACTTCAGAATCAATCATTTCCATAAGTGGTCGATTTTCGGTGAAAAGATAATTCAAAAAGTCGAGTGGCTGACTTTTATAAGAAACCAATAAGTAGGGATCTTTGTAGGCGTCATTAATCTCGTCGAGCGCAAGCCACTGGTTGGCAAAACTCTCAGCAAGGCTTCGCGCCTTGGGTGACTTCAACATGCGGTTTACCTGCTGTTCGAAAATCTTGGGTTCTAACAGAGATCCATCTGAGGTAAGATCGAAAAGTTCTTCATCAGGAGAATCTTCCCAGAGAAAATAAGAGAGACGCTCAGCCAATTCGAAAGCGTCTACCTCATGCTGTATACCCGGCACCTTCTCCATTCTCATCCCTCGATAGAGGAAGCTCGGCGACATCAGGACCGCTTGCATTTCGAACTTGAGCGCGTTTACCAGTTTTGCGCCTGACAAACCCACTAGCGGGGACAGCATATCTTCAAACTCTTTATCCGAAACAGGACGACGATAGGCCTTGGTCACGAATTTTCGCAAAAGGGTCTGCCCCATCGATAGGGTGAAGTCTTCGTGTTTGTAGTTCTTCGGTAGCTCAACTTCGAGGAAAGCATTGAGCGATTGTGGACGACCGCGGGAGAAGAGGCGGATCAAGGCGACTTCGGAAAAATAAGCGTACTGATCCCAGAGCGTTGTGGAGATCGGGGCCCCATGTGTGTCGTTGATGAAACCGCTTTCGCCCGGCGGATCAGTGGGCATCAGTTTGAGAATGAGCGACGGTTCGATCGCGGTTTGCTCGGCCTTCTGGACCCTATTTTCGAGGTCGAAACCGAAGAGTGACCGCATCGTGTTGCGATATTCAGGAGCAGAAAGTCGACGCGGTAGGAAGACTCCCGGTTTGGCTTCGATTTGGACGTAACGGTTCTCGTAATAAGATTGGAAGGCGGCGCGCTCTTCGGCGGTAGGTTGCTTTTCATCCTCCGGCGGCATGTCTTCGTAATCAACGACTTCGGCAGCCAGTTGCCAGAAATCGAAGTCATCTTTCGAAGCGGCGGTAACAGAAACGGTCCCGAAATCGACCTTTCCTTTGACCTTCTCGCCGCTGTGGCACTTCAGACAATAGGTTTCAAGAAACAGGGAGATGTTCTTAGGGTTTGGCTCTATCGCGGGTGCCGCAAAGGGAACGAGGACGAGGCCTATGCCAGTGCAGGCGAGCAGAAGCGGTTGGATCCGTTTTGGCATATCCGCATCTCGCAGTTTTAACTTTCGCAAATGCACCACCTCTGACGGGATGCGCTGGAATGGCTTCGCTCGAAGACCTTGTGTGAAATCGTTCCCGCTAACAAAGCTTGCGGTTGTCTGAGCCCCACTCTCTTCACACCAATCCCTCCATCAGACCCGTGCTCGTTGCAAAGTGCTCGTGCTCGAGTCCGGCCCGGTGAAGGGCGCTGAGGTAGAGATTAGGCAGCGGGTAGTTGTTCTTTTGATCGAAGGCAAGGTGACGTCCATGCTTGAAACCACCACCGGCAAAAAGAACCGGCATATTGCGGTTGTCGTGGCTGGATGCATTACCCAGATTTGAAGTCAGGAGTACCATCGTCTCGTCGAGCAGCGATCCGTTTTCACCTGGGGCAGCCTTAAGACGGCGGAGGAGATCAGCCCACTCGTTGATGACGGCCTGCTCCACGATTGCGAGTTGGTCGATTTTTTCCTCGTCGCGACCGTGGTGACTGAGGCTGTGATAGCCTTCATTAACGCCGGCAACACCATTGACCTTTGCAGTGCCGGGTATGTGCAGAGTCATGAAACGGGTAGAGTCCGTCTGGAAAGCAAGGTGAACAATCTCAAGCATCGCGTTTTCGATGGAAATCGTGTTGCTTAGATTGACGTTGTAAGGCGCTTCGGCATTCACCTTTGGCTTCGGCTTGCGAATCCAGGCTTCATTGGCGTGGAGGCGCTGTTCCAATTCACGAACGCTAGTGAACCAATGGTCGAGTTTTTCCTTGTCGCCGTGACCCAGTTCTCTCTGGAGTGACTTGGCTTCGTCACCGATGATGTCCATGATGCTGCGACCACTCCGAATGAGTTCAGCTTGCTGGTCTTGCTCTCTGGCACTGTCGTCTTTGAAGAGCTTATTGAAGAGCTTCACCGGATCTTCCATTGCTGGGATCATGGCGCCATTTTCAGTGTAGGATGGGCTCGAACTGGAGCCCGTGTTCAACACCATGGAGGGGAAGCGCGTTTCGTGCCCCAGGTGCTTTGCGAAAAGCTGATCCAGTGAGATGGTATTCCTGGCAGCACCATCGTTTTTGTTGGGGCAGGCGGAGAAGATGCTACTTTCAGCGGTATGCCCCCCACCGACGCGTGGGTGAGAAGTGCCTGACACGATCGTGAAATCATCCCTCAAATCTTGAAGTGGCTGGAGGTAAGGCGAAGGCCTGTACTGGTTGCCGGCAGTTTCGGGAACCAGCAGAGGGCCGTGGAGACCGAGTGAAAGACTAACACCGAGGAATCGTTTTGCCTTGGGCTGGTTGTCGTTGACAGCAAAGGCAGGCATCATCGCATCCAGCATAGGGAGACCCATGGCAATGCCAGCGTTGCGCAAGGCGCTACGGCGGGAGAGGCTTTTGCCGAGGGTGATGTTCACGTTTTTCATTTTGTGATGATTTGGGACTACTTACTTCGAAAAGCTTCTGTGGCAACGACTGCGTGCACGATACTACGCATTCCGTAGTTATCATCTTTAGTTTGATTGGCAATTTGCTGGATATCCCAAGTATCGCTGAAACGTGGAGGTGCGCCAGTGGCGTAGGTGAGGAGATTTTTCCCGAAGGCTTTGGTCAGCATCTCAGGCCGGCTAGCGTGAATCGCTTTCCATCCCTGAATGCCCTTAAATGCCTCTCCATCGGAGGTGATGCCTGATGGATCAACCTTTGCGCCTTTGTTACCGGCGCCATAACCAGTTCTCCAGCGACCTACTGGGTCGTAATTTTCGAAGGCAAACCCTGCTGGATCAATCTTGCGGTGACAAGCAGCACAGCTCTCATTGTTGCTGTGCTTAGCGAGTTGGTCGCGAATGCTGACGGCTCCACGGATGTCAGGTTCGACTGCGGGCACTCCCGGAGGAGGTGGTGGGATATGAAGCCCAAGGATACGCTCTCCCATCCAAATCCCCCGCAGAATGGGGGAGGTGACCGTACCGTCGGCAGTGACTTTCATGATTGCCCCGTGGCTGACAAGTCCGCCAGCGTAGGGGCTGGACAGTTTGACGCGTTGGGTCCCTTCACCCGGAGTCAGGGTGATTTCCGTGTGACCATAAAAGCGAGCGAGGCGTTCGTTCATGAAGGAGTGATCCGCCATGATCAGTTTATTTATGGGACGGTTATTAAGGATGAGGTCTTCAAGGAAAGTTTGAGTTTCTTCGATCATCGCATCCTGAACAATGAGGTCGAATGTTTTGAAACGACTCCGGTCTGGCGTGGTGAAATTGATCAAGTTGAGGGTCAGCCACTGATCGGCAAGACTCTTGATAAAACGTTCCGCTTTGGGGTCATCGAGAAGACGATTAAGCTGGCGGTGGAGTTCTTTCGGGTCAGAAGTTAGTTGTCCTTGATTGGCGGCATGTCGAAGCGCCGCATCCGGCATGGAGTTCCATGCCAGGTAGCTGAGACGTGAGGCGAGCGCGTAATCGTCGAGTTTCCCAGGCTTTTCAACGAAGGTCAGGAATCGGGGCGAGCAGAGAATACCGCGATAAGCCGCGCGCAACCCGTCGCCGATAGAGGCTCCGGACTTTTTCGTTTCCGTTACAGCAAGTTCAATCCATGGCTCAATTTGTTCGTGTGTCACCGGCCTTCGATAGGCTCGGTTGGCGAATCGCCTGATAGCCGGAGTTACAACCTCTCGGGTGGGCTTGCCTTTTTTTAGTGCGTCCCAATCAAGGCCGGCATACAAGTTCTGAATAACCTGATCTCGGTTTGCATTCGGGTAGATGCGCTCAACCTTAATACCGCTGACCGCTATGCCCTGATAGCCATCCTCCTTCAAGTTTCTGCCTTTGTAAGAAACCCGTCCTCCCCCTGTTCCGTTACGAGCGCGCTTATAGGTGGTATCGTTTGGTTTTATCTCAAGACAGTGGCCTTCCTTGATATAGGCTTCGAATGCGATGTCCCTTTTTTGTGTGGTAGCTTCCACGATTCCAACCGGGAACATCATTGGGGCATTAGAAGAACAGACGCCCGACCTCAGAGTTCCCCAGACGAATCCATTGCGAGGGTTGACAGCAACCACATTTTTAAGTGTCACTCTATACCAGCCGGATTCGGGAACCTCGGTGCTATACATTCGACCGTAAAATTGAGGCGTCATTGGCCAAGTGATGGACTGCCCATCTCTGAAGTCTGGTCCTCGATAATTGCCGGCACCCCGCGCGTCTTCGGTGCCGAGTTCTTTGGCTGTAAAGGTGCGGGAATAGACCTTTTTTTCTTTCTTGGTGCGGCGGAATGCCTCTGAAAGAGCAGCCTCAGCTGCATTTAGATAAGCGGAGATGTTGAAGTGGGATATCTGCTGAGCATCGGCTACCGTTTCGAAACCATGTAGGGAAGGATCTTCGGGGAGATAGCTCTTGAGTGGAATATCGATTCCGAGCAGGTCATGGAGCGTATGTTCGTATTCGCGGCGTGTCAGCCGACGAGTCTGGACGCGGCCAAAAATTTTCCGTTCCTCACGGTCGGCTTCGAGGAGTGGATTCTTTATCGTGGTGAGAAATTCAGATTTGGCTTCACCATTGGGTTGCTTTTTGTTCTTCGGAGGCATATCGCCATGAGCGATCGCATCGTGCACAGCACGCCAAATTTTGAAATTACCCGGGTCCTCTATGTCGAAGTTTAGATCCAGCAGGTTGAGATCACCTTTCGCTGAAATGTCATCGTGACAGTCATAGCAATAGGTGCCGAGAAAGGTCTCGACTTTGCCACGGATTTCCTCGGTCTTTGCAACGCAGTTACCAGCCGTTGATGCCAGAGAGATCAAAGCAAGGCAACGGTGGGTCGTCTTCGAAAACGTTGTCGGGAAGAGGAGCATTGGGGATGCGGAAAAACTGACTCCGCAAGTGTAATGTAAACCGTTGGAATTGGTATTCCTTAGCGTTTATACGTTAGAACCCGCCGCGCTGTTTCTGTCTTTTTTATTTCCTCTGCTAATCAGATGGCGATCCTTCTTATCAGGGATGAAAATTATGTTTTCACTGCCCAGTTGGCATCTCGCATCGTTTTTTTGGCTTTCTCTTGGATAAAACTATCACTAAGGTGCTGTCCAATAGTTCCGAAAACGTCTTTTATTATTTAATCATGAAGAAAATTATGTTCACCCAGCTGTTTGCGATTCTTCTTCTGTCTTCTCTATCACAAGCTGAGTGGCGCGAATTTACCAGCGTCGACGGCTCGAAGAAGGTGAGGGCAGAGGTGCGCGGCTACGATGAAGCGTCCGGCATGGTAGCGCTTCGACTCGAAGGAAATCGGGCTATTAATGCTCCGGTATCGGCTTTCATCGAAGAGGATCAGGCTTTCATTAAGAAAGCAGCGGTTACTCTCCTTGCCGGTCGCAACCTCTGGATTGAATTTTTGGACGAAGAGACTGAAGTCAGCGAAAAGCGGAATCCAACCAATGGTTACCGGACCGTTAAGAAGAAAAGCGGCTACAAAATGGAAATGCGGAATAACAGCACCGCCCCCTTTGAAGGCTTGACTGCTGATTACCAGATCTTCTACGCCTCTTATAGTAATCCGTCCAAGGATCGCACCAAGAGTGATAAGGTGAAGTTCGCTTCGATGGATCTTCCAGTGATGCAGCCTCGGGAGGAAGTCATCATCGAAACCGAGTCGATTAATTTAACAGAGATTACCAAGCTACCGCTCAGTGAATGTAAGGGCGGGAGTTGAAATGCTCCCGCCACTTCTTTCCGCGGTTCGCGGAGAGACAAAATAGAAGGGGTAATCCTCAGAGTAAAGATGGACGGCAATCTCGTCCGAGAATACAAATTCCCATCCAGCATGAGTAGAGGTTGGCGCATCGATGCGGAGGACGCAGGCTAGCGAATTCGGGAACGAGGTGGCTCGTGGACTCGGTCAAGGCTACCTTTTTGGGTAAATGAGCTAAAAAGTAATGCCCCAATAACAAGCAGTGGTATTTCGACTTGGTGTTTTCTAGAACGATATGTTTCGTGCGATACTGGTTTTTATATCGGTGGGAGTGACCTCGGCGTGGGGCAACGGTTCTCAGCCTAATCTGCTGCTTTTCCTTGCCGACGACATGACCTACACGGATGTGGGTTGCTATGGGAACCCAGACGTGCAGACCCCGAATCTTGATTTGCTTGCTAAGGAGGGATTGAAGTTTAATCGCTGCTACAATTCCGCCCCAACTTGTTCCCCGTTGCGGCAAAGTCTCTACACTGGCCTCTACCCGGTGAGGAACGGAGCTCATCCAAACCACAGTCGGGTATATGAGGGAGTGAAGTCGCTTCCTCATTACCTCGAGCCTCTCGGTTATCGAGTCGCGATCGTAGGTAAACGGCACGAAGCACCGTCGGAAGCATTCCCTTTCGAATTTCTTGGGGGTAGTCATGGGGACGGTGGCAAGACACCTGACGGAGATGATTTGCCGCTGGAGGCAGCGAAAGAGTTTATCGACCGTGATAAAGGCCAGCCGTGGTGTCTGGTGGTAGCATCCAATCAGCCGCACACCCCGTGGAATAGGGGAGATGCCTCTAAGTATCCTCCCGGCCAGCTCACGGTTCCACCCTACCTGGTTGATACGGTGGAGACTCGAGAGGCACTCTCAGCCTACTACGCGGAAATCACTTATATGGACGGTCAGGTCGGAGCGGTGATAGATATTCTTGAAGACGCTGGGCAGAGTGGTGGGACCGCTTTTCTCTGGCTGAGCGAACAGGGGTCACAACTGCCGTATGGGAAATGGACCTGCTATGATATGGGTATTCATGCCGCTGCTTTGATGCGTTGGCCTGGTGTCATTGAAGCAGACAGTGAGACGGAGGCCTTGGTGAGTTACGTCGATGTATTACCCACCTTTATGGCTATGGCTGGTGGGGAACCGGAGGTTGAGGATTTCGATGGAAGATCCTTTCTCCCCGTCATCAAGGGTTTAAGTAAAACGCATCACAAGGTGGTATTCGCAGTGCACACGACGCGGGGGATTTATAATGGTTCGGAAGCCTACGGCATTCGGGCGGCGACTGATGGGGATTGGCTCTATATTTCCAACCTTCATCCTGAGATGACTTTTAAAAATTCGGTCACTTTCCGTGGGCGAGAGTATCACTCGTGGAAGAAAGTGGATTCCGATTTTGCCAGGGAGCGTTTTAATTTGTATCAGCATCGTCCCCCAGAGGAGCTTTTCTATCTTCCCGAAGATCCGTGGTGCTGTGACAATCGCATCGATAAAGTCGAGGGTATCAATTTGCCGTCTAAAATGGATATGTGGATGAAGCAGCAGGGTGATCTGGGTGATGCCACAGAACGAGATGCCGAGAATCGCCAACCTGATTACAAGCCCTGGAGCAAGAAAGGCCAATATTAGCCGGAGATCCGGTTGAGCGCTTCAGTGACATTTTTCACCGTTAGAAGCTCCGGCAATATGATAGGTTCGTCTTCGCCTGGGATATAGAGCACATTAACTGGGATGGCGACTTTGCCGAGATCGTTAATCGCCTTTTGGATCTTCGGACCTTCATTAGTCCAGTCTGCGATGAGAAGTTCGACTCTCTTTTCTTTGAAGAGAGCTTGAAGTCTTTTATTTTTATAAACTCGCTTATTGATCTGACAGGTGGCGCACCACTTTGCTGTGAAATCGATGTAAACTGGTTTGTCGGATCTGCGCAACTCTTCGACGGTCGTTTCAGACCAGGTGCCCCATTCAAGGCGTATTTTCTGGTTGGGCCATCCCGCAAAAATTCCTCCGGCAATCGTGAGAAGGGCGATGATCGTCACGATTGTTCGGGTTTTTGCTGAGGCGAGAGGAGAATTCCAGCGTCCATAGATCCAGCAACCCATGGCTACCACCACGAGGCTGAGAAGCAGGACTAGCATGTCGAGACTTTCGACGAGACCAGTGAGGGTCCAGGCAAGAAAAGCTACTGTTCCGAATAGGAGGAAAGACATGCCCTGCTTAAAGCTATCCATCCACGCGCCCGGTTTTGGGAGCGAAGAAACCAAATTCGGGAAAAAACTGAGAAGAAGAAAAGGAAAGGCGAGGCCGATACCAACAGAAGTAAAAATTAGGATCGCCAGAGCCGGAGGTAATGACAATGTTACGCCGAGTGCTGCACCAAGGAACGGCGCAGAACAGGGCGTGGCGACAATTGTGGCAAGTAGTCCGGAGAAAAAAGAGCCCGCTATTCCCTGCTTGGTTTGAAGCCCTGATCCCAATCCAACAGCTGAGATACCGATCTCAAAGAGTCCGGCCATGTTCAATGCAAAGACGAGGAAGAAGGCACAGAGGACGAAGACAAAGGTGGGTGATTGAAGTTGAAATCCCCAACCTTTACCGAGAAGAATGACAATCAAGCCGAGTACCCAGAAGGAAAGTAGAACGCCAGCAGCGTAGGTGAAACCATGGGCAATAACTTTCTTACGGTCGTCTCCTGCCTGACTCACGATACCCATGATTTTGATGCCAAGCACGGGAAACACGCACGGCATGATATTGAGAATTAGTCCCCCGATGAAGGCAAAAAATACGTAGGTGATGAACGACCGCTGACGTTCGGGTTCTGCCTCTTTTATCTCGCTGTCATCCGATGTATTCGTTCCCGAGAGGTTCGCTTTTCCATCAAGGGGTGGGATGGTTTTGTTAGTTATTGCCGCATCAGCAAGGGGTATAGAAAGGCTGAGGGTTCCACCGAATGGCATGCAACTGTGCGGGTCGCAAACGAGAGCACTGACTTGCGCGGTAATTTCGCCTGAGTTACTGGCGCTCGCGGACGGGGTGATCCTAATAGGTAAATAAGTCGTCCCGTCGTATCCCTCGCTCATTTTTCCCTCAGTGGAGGGAACTTCGTAGGTCGCTGGCCATGGAATTTCTTCGAGCTTCCAACCCTCAGGAACAGTCCACGTGACCGAGGTCGGACGCCCAATTACATCGGGTGGAAGAACTTTTCCATAAGTGTGATGGAGCGGAGCATGGGTGAGTTTCACTGCTGCAAGAAATGGTTTTCCTGGAGCTGCGCTCGTCACCTCGGCCACGACTTCTACGGTGAGCCGATCCTCTTGAGGCGCTTCAGGATCGTTGGG
Organism: Akkermansiaceae bacterium UBA1506; assembly: GCA_002323995.1. Taxonomy (GTDB): domain Bacteria; phylum Verrucomicrobiota; class Verrucomicrobiia; order Verrucomicrobiales; family DEV007; genus Arctic95D-9. The sequence continues at coordinate 11,742 of DCQY01000031.1, forward strand.
ATCGAACTTCGGGGGTTCATCGCCGAACTGGGAGAAGGCCGACTGGGCAGCGAAGATAGTAAGAAGCGCGGAGACCTGGAGATTCATATCGAATTAAAATGTATCGAGGAAAATTAAATGAAAAGAAGTCTGCTGCTTCCTGACTTTGCTATCGATCAAAGTATAACTAAATCTTTGTAAATGTATTCAACGCATTGCAGTAAGGGCGACGATTTAGCCTCACCCCTTAAATCTGGGCCGTGCATCCATAACGGGCCAATACAGAGAGAGGTCTATATGCCACCGATTTAGATGGGTAGGCGATACCGGCAGAAAGATCGTATTAATTCGAAGGATAGACTGCGCAAATTTGGACCTCTTTGCAAAAACGATCTATTGCCCCGGATGCGATCTTTGTGGTTGTATGGGAATGCTAAGATGAAATTTTTCGTAACGGTCTCTCTATCAACTTTGTTTTGGGTGTCAACGGTGTTAGCGAACGAGGACAATCGGCCGAACATTATCCTAATCATGGTCGATGATATGGGATGGTCGGATATTGGCTGCTATGGATCAGAGATCGAGACTCCGAACATTGACCGAATTGCAGCTGAGGGAATGCTTTTCACTCAGTTTTACAATAACGCAAAATGCACCACGACGCGGGCTTCCCTTCTAACGGGTCTTTATCCGAGAAATGGTGGAAGGGGGCAGTCTGAATTAATCACGCACGAAATGCTGACTCTAGGGGAAGCCTTGCGTTATGCCGATTACCAGACGGGTATGTCGGGGAAATGGCACAATGGGAAGACGGAGGGAACTATTCCTTTCGATCGCGGTTTTGACGAAGCCTACGGCCTTTGGGACGGGGCCTGTAATTTTTTCAATCCCAAGATTCCTGATCCCGATTTTAAAGGGGGCCGGGTGCGTCCTTTCGGCCACAATGACAGGCTCCTTGAGTATGACGACTTCCCCGAGGACTACTTCACTACGGACGCCTTTACCGACCATGCCATCGAAACGATCAAGCGCTTTTCGGGGACCGGAAAACCATTTTTCCACTACCTTCCCTACACTGCTCCACACTATCCGCTGCACGCTAAGCCCGAGGATATCGCCAAGTATAAGGGTAAGTATGCTGAAGGATGGGATGTCTTGCGGCAGAGGCGCCTTGCTCGGCAGAAGGAACTTGGCCTGCTTAGTGAGCATTGGATTATCGAAGAACGAGACAGCTTAGCGGAGTCGTGGGAAGAGGGTCAATCCCCTGACTTGGAATGGGAGGAACTCCGAATGGAAGTTTATGCGGCCATGGTTGATAACGTCGACCAGAATATTGGACGACTCTTGGATGCTCTGGACGAAGCCGAGGAGGGAGATAACACTCTGATCTTGTTCCTTTCGGATAACGGAGCTTGTGCCGAAACGCCAGGCGGTAATGATACCAACCAAGTGCCAGGGCCGAGGGAATTTTATTCTCATGTGGGGCCGGGATGGGCCAGTGCTCAGAATGCACCGTTCCGGCGATACAAACAGTATTGTCACGAGGGCGGTGTTGCTACTCCGTTGGTCGCACGCTGGCCAAAAAAGATTGAGCCGGGAACCAGAACTGATCAGGTGGGACACATTATCGACTTTTTACCGACGTTTCTAGAGATGGCCGGAGTTGAATATCCCGACAAGCATCCGAATTTTAACAAGTCTACTCTACCGCTCGACGGAAAGTCCTTGCTTCCAGTTATGAAGGGCGAAAAACGGGAAGCTCATTCCGCACTCTACTGGTATTGGGGTGGTAATCGCGCTGTACGGCAGGGAGATTGGAAACTGGTCTACGACCGGCACGATAAGCGTTGGTGTCTTTATGACTTTGGGAAAGACCGTGTCGAGGCCAATGACTTGGCAGATCGACACCCAGAGTTGGTTCAGCAACTCACCGAAAAGTGGAATGCCTGGTCAGAGAAGACCGGCGTGGTCCCGAAGTGATTCGATTGGTGAGCCACTCAATTGGTTTTATGGGCCGAGAAGCATGGGATGAGCGTAGGATGCAAAGTTAGCTGTCTGATTGTTCAAAGTCCTTCGGCGATCAAGCCTTCAGTGATAGCCGAGACCGTGATGTGGCTACGTGACCAGAGAGTGACACCACCTTTTAGCGTTGTATTTCGGCTATTGTGGCATTTCGGGCGTGGGCCAAGCGCCCATAAAATCCGTCTTTGCGCAGAGAAGAGGGCATTTTCGGGTTGATAGACGTTCTTGCTGACCGTGTTTCTTTGGATAGTATGGATCTGTCTTGATGGGTATCGAGATTCTCTTTTCAAATTTCTTATGAATAATAATCAGCTCGCTATTTTGACTTTTTTCACGCTCTTGGGGTTACCGGTTTTGGTTTCTCAGGATAGTAAACAGATAGAAAAGAACGATACTCGCCTTGGGAATTCGTTGTGTGCGTTTGCAATTTCCAAAGGCGATACTGCCTCGTGTGTGGATGTGGCCCAAGGGAGCGGTCCGTCCCCTTCACCAGAGGTTAAGGATAAAAGTGTTGATCTGTTCGCTTCGAGAGACTTTTCGGCGTGGACCAATGTTGACGGTTCGCCTGTCGGTAAGGGTTGGGTTTTTGAGAATGGCATTCTTTCTCGCCCCGGTGCTTCGGGTGACATCATCACGAGGGATTCCTACAAGGATTTTGAGCTCACATTCGAGTGGAAGATCTCCGAAGCCGGAAACAGTGGTGTTAAATATCGAACTCGTGGACGCCTCGGGCTAGAATTTCAGGTGCTTGACGATGAAAAGCATCCGGACGGCAAGAAGCCCAATCATCGTGTTGCCTCGCTCTATGAGTTGGTCGCTGCACCGGATGATAAGCCGATCAAGCCGGTAGGTGAGTGGAATACCTCGAAAATTCGTGCCCAAGGCAATCTTATTGAGCACTGGCTTAATGGAGAAAAAGTGGTGAGTATCGAGTGGGGTAGCGGCGACTGGTATAAGCGTTTTGAGGCCAGTAAGTATAGGAAGAATGAGGGCTTCGGTAGTTGGGATGGGCCGATTCTGCTTCAAGACCACAAAGACCCCGTCTGGTATCGCAACCTTAGGGTTCGTCGCCTTTAGTAAGATTAAAAAAGTGAATAATGAAGACCGCTAGCCTGACACTCTCTGCCAGCTTCTTGATTTCCTGTGCAGCGTTAGCCGACTGGCCACAGTTTCGCGGGGATAATGCGCAGGGGATTTCCATTGAGGATGTTCCTGTCAAGTGGAGCGAGTCAGAGAATATAGTCTGGAAAGTCGATCTTGAAGGTGAGGGGAGCTCATCTCCCATCATCTCTGGTGGCGCGGTTTTTGTCACCAGCTACGGTAGCAGCGGCGAAAGTCTTATGCGCCATCTCCAACGCATTGATCTCAGCAGCGGCGAGGTGGTGTGGACTCAGGATATCCCCAATGACTTCCCGATTGATCCTGCCCGCGGTTACATCACAGAACACGGATGGGCTAGTAATACCCCGGTCACGGACGGTGAAGCAATTTTTGGCTACTTTGGAAAAGCGGGAGTCTACGCGTTTGATTACGACGGTAATCAACTGTGGAAAGCGCGCACTGGAGGGATGTCGTCCCCAAAAGCATGGGGATCTGCTTCCAGCCCAATCCTTTACAATGACCTCGTCATTGTGCCGGCGGGCGAGGAAACTCACTCTTTTATCGCTCTCAGCAAAGCGGACGGCAGGGAGAGGTGGCGAGCTGAGCATCCTAGTCTGGGGCAGACTTACGGTACTCCTATCCTAGCCAAGGTAGATGACTCCCGCACGGATCTCATTTATGCCGCAACCGGTAACTTCCGCGCCTACGATCCAGCGACGGGGATACTTCGTTGGTTTGCTAATTACAATCTTCCTGGGAACATGTCGAATACGACGCATCTTAGTGGCGATATTTTAACTGTGTCAGGAGGTTTTCCTAGGACGGCTCGTGTTGCTATCAAGATGGGAGGAGAAGGAGACCGTTCCAATCAAATTCTCTACGATACTCAGAAGCCTGCCACTTATATGACCGCTCCAGTGGAAGTCGATGGTGTCATGTATTGGATTGGTGATAGTGGAATCGCCTTTGCTGCTAAGCCGGGAGAAGCAGAGGAACTTTGGGCAGAGCGATTGCCTGGTCTGGAAGGAGCAGGAGGACGGGGTAAGCCGTTTTACGCTTCGCCGGTTGTGGCCGGTGGGAAGATCTACGCGGTGAGCCGAGCTAACGGTACGTTTGTGATCGAGCCATCAGCGGATAGATTGAACGTTCTAGCCCAAAACAAGATCGCAGGAGACAGCACGCTCTTTAACGGAACCGCTGCAGTGGCTGATGGGAAGTTGCTGATTCGTTCGCAGCAGGCTCTCTATTGCATCGGGGAGTGATTTTTTTATTCGTCATTGTAGCGGGGCGCGCCATAGTTCGGCATGGAATTCATCACTGCTACTGAAGCTCCGGCCGCGATTGGCCCATACTCCCATGCCGTTGTTCGAAACGGGCTGGCTTATTGTTCGGGTGCCTTGCCGCTCGATCCGGCCTCCATGGCTCTGGTCGATGGTATAGAGGGCCAGTCTGAGCAGGTAATTAAGAACATGACTGCCGTGTTGGAGGCCGCTGGATCCAGCCTGAATAAGGTCGTCAAGACAACTATCTTCCTTTCTGATATGGGAGACTTTCCCGTTGTGAATCGGGTCTACGCCGCGGCCTTCGGCGAGCACAAACCAGCACGTTCGACTGTCCAAGTAGCAGCACTTCCTCTCGGTGCTTTGATCGAGATCGAGTGCATTGCTGAAGTAGAGTAAACGCTTTTATTGAGACAGCTCATCCGCGCGACTCTTGCTCTTTTCGCTGAGATTGGAAATAGGAAATGTGGCTGATTTTCCGTTCGCCAGCTTCAGTGTGATGTCAGTCTCATTGCTGGCCACGTAGGTGGCCTGAATAGAGCGGCCCTTGTTGTTAGTCCAGGTTTCCAAGGTATAAATTTTCTTGATTTTCGCTTCGGCCATTTCTCCGCGCATCATGGTGAGTCCCTCTTCGGCTTCGGCGAAACCGTTGACATCTTTCATGTTGAAATAGGGAATCAGGCTGATCAATTGCTCTGTGGAAGAGTCTGTCACCGCCACCACAGGAATGGGTCCCTGAGCTTCTTTGCTGTAGATCGCATCCTGAACTGCCTGGGGTGACTTGTGGAGATTCATTCCCGTGATGAGAATGATTTCGGTGTCTTCTCTGAGCTTTTTGATTGCTACCGAACTGGCAGCATTGGCAGGGCCTCACGTTGAGTCTGGGTCCATCAAGAGAAACGTGATTCCCTTGTTGGAAGTGGCGGCTACCTCCATCACTTCGCTGAGGTCTTCGAGTTCCTTAACGAATTCGGGGATGTCGTATTTGTCGGCCCCTTGGAGGGAAGAAATGGAAGTCACGGCAAAAACTCCCGCGAGAAGGATTCCTGGCTTCATGGTGAAAATTAAACCAGAGCTTCCGAAAATAGGAAAGATTCTTCTAGCCACGATGGTGGGGGCGGAATGGCTCTGACTTCATGGGCTTCAGGGAGACAAGGTTGTTTTTATCCACGCTCGAACCCGGTCCCGATATTCGCTTTCGCGATGCATCCACCGATCGGTGTGGCTGTGGATGACGGGGCCTTCAGGGATGTCGAAAAGTTTATTAACGGGCACATCGAGGAAGGAGAAGTCAGCCAAATCGAGATAGTCCTTGAGAAAGGTTTCACGAATTGCAGTGCCACGCTGGCCGGAAACGAGAACCGGCCGCCCGTTGAGACGAGCTAATCTCTTTAAGGCAAACTCCCGTTCGCTTTTCGGGTATCCCCACGTCTTGGCACCATCAAAGTGGTCATGGGTGAACATGCCGGCCCAGAGCGCCGCGATTTCGTTGTCTGCCAGACCTATGTAACTAGAGCCAATTGCGCCGCGAGAGAAACCACAGATAATCACTCTGTCAGGATCGCCACCGAATTGTTCGCAAATCCGGGGCAGATTGACTTTGCAGTAATCGATCGTGGCTTTCCTGTCTCCCCACCACTTGACAGTGTTTTCCGTTTTGCCTTGCTGCACATAGGGCATGACTACCCAGATGAAGTCTTTGCCTCCACTCATGCCGAACCCAAGGTTAGCATCTTTGACTTCACCGCTCCCCTTGCCGGGAGGGAATTCGTTGCCAGTGTACTCGACAATGACGGGATAGCTTCCACTGGGTTTCCAATCGGAGGGCAGGTAAAGTGAATGATAGACTTCCGTGGCTCGATATTCAGGAGCAACTTGGCGGACACGTTTGCCGGCAGCAGGCGCCTCGTCAGTCATGACCGGCGTGACGAGATCGTCTGACCATATTGGTTTGGCCGCGAAGATGAAAAGGAGCACTAGCCACCTCATGCGATAAGATCTTTGACAACGTTAGATTCTTCCATTCTCGAGATACCTGTGCCTCAATTTAATTTGAGTTTTTTCAGCGCCTTGATCGGAAGTTCGTCAAGGTTCAGCAGGATAGCGAATGACATGGGCTACGTAGTGTTGTGAGAAAATTTAAACGTGACAACGGTAAGAAAACATAACTGACGCTGCAAATGCGACGTCCAGGTTATGAAAATTTCTTCGGGCTATTTTATGAGGTGCCACGGGGTAAAATTATCCCACAGGAGTCGTATGATTATCTCTGGCGCAATCGAGCATGGGAAAATGCAACAATTTATGGCTGCATCGATAATTATTTAAGTTATTTTAACTAAATTATCGCTCTGACCCACTCTGTTTGAATCCGACATGATTAATCGCCAGTCACCACTGTTTCCGCTGGTCTCTGCCTGCCTGATCCTTTCTTTCTCGTCCTTGCCTGTCCAGACGCAGGCGGTGATTGACAGTCGTTTAGAGTCCGAAATCGAAAGATACATCAAGGGACTCAGATCCCGTGGGGCGATTGGAAGAAACGAGCGAACAGCTTGGGTGGTTTATGATTTTACGAGTGGAGAGAAGTTGGTCAGCATCAATGAAAATACCTCGTTACAGGCGGCAAGCATGATTAAGCCCTACCTCGCGCTGGCTTTTTTTCATCAGGTTGAGGCTGGGAGGATAATTTACGGTTCCAAAAGTCGTCGTCACATGGAACTGATGATCCAGAAGAGTAACAACGAGTCGACGAACTGGGTGATGCGTCAGACCGGAGGGCCGGCTGCGACCGAGGCTCTTCTTAAGCGCCATTACCCATCTTTATGCCGGCAGATCGGTCTGGTTGAATATATTCCCAGCAACGGACGGACCTACCGTAATCTTGGTTCTGCAGCTGATTACGCCCGATTTCTTGATGCGCTCTGGAAGAGACAACTACCGAACTCAAATGAGATCCTCCGTATTATGGCTCTGCCAGGTATTGATCGGCTTTATTATGATGCTAACCGAGTTCCGCGGGGCACTCGCGTTTACAATAAGACCGGCAGCACGGCGATGTGCTGTGGTGATATGGGCATCCTTGTGGCGCGCGGTCGTAATGGACAGTCATACCCGTATCTGCTAATTGGGATCATTGAAAGTGGATCCCGCAGCACCTCCTACGGTTCTTGGATTTCTCACCGGGCGGATGTCATTCGAGAAGTGTCGAATCTGACCTTCCTCGATATGAAGAAGCGCTACCCCTTACAGTAGGGTAGATTTTTACTTAACGGTAACCCACACGGGGGAGGTCCAGCCCATGTTGCCATCTATTTGTTCGACGCGCAGGTAGTAGCGGTATTCGCCCCGTTTCGATTTTTCGTCTTTGAATGATATCGAAAAGTCGAATTCTTCGGAACTCGGTTCCCATACTTCGTAATTCTGCTCGTTTCGAATCAAGGTGACTTTCCTGATTGGAGCGGTGCCGTGGACTTTGATTTTGATTGAAGGGGTTTCTGAGGTTTCAAACTCTTCGCCCATGAGGTGGCCGTTGCAGGAGAATTCCATGAAGATCTTGTCAGTCGCTGCTGTAGTGCGCCGCGCATCCATTGCATCAAAGATCTCTTTTCGATTGAGTTCCTTCACGTAAACGCCCCCGTAAGAGATGTTGTTGGAGCGGTGATCAGAGCTCGCAAAAGCGCCAAGACGGTGCTCAAGGCCAAGGGCGACCTGCCATGTCCCATTGGCGGAATTACCTTTAAAGTCGGAAACCTTTGGTCCGCCGACGACGATGGGAGGTTGGGGGGCTCCATGGCCTTCGCTGCTTTCTCGTGAGCCTTGAAAGACTTCGAGAACATTTTCAAACTCTTGGTCAAGTCTCTCGTATTTGCTCCAATCAGTACCCATGCGGCCCGCGGAAGTGTGTTCAACCGTCATCGCACGCTTCCCATGCGCTCGGAGGAGATCCCAAAGTTGCCAAGGCGGAATGTCACCGAGAATATCGCCGTCGGGCGGAGGCAATGGCAGGGCGCCTTTCGTGAATTCTTCGTAGTTACGACGTTTGATGTAGATCAGCGGTCCGCCTCGCTCAAGGAAGACCACATTGCGGTGCCCATAGGGATATTTTTGCTCTCTCTCATAAGCGTAAAGCGAGACGAAGCTACCTGGCGTGTGAAAGAGGTCCGCCTGTTTCTGTGTCTGCCACCATTCATACGGCGTGTAGCGCTTACCGACTTCAGTATGATCCGAGGTTCCGAAGAAATCGAGGCCGCCAGCTTCAATGGCGTAACGGAAGTGTTCCGTGATACAGCCGTCATCGGTCGTCCGGCAATTAGAGAAATCGGTGTGACGGTGAAAGTCTCCCCAGACAAGATGATACCTTTCTCCATTGATTTCCCAACTGTGCTGATCACCCCGCCCGCGTTCGGGGGTGTCGTTGTATGGTTCGAGCAGGCTGGGGGCCTCTTGGAGTAGGTCGAAAGGCATCGGGCCCACGGATTCGCGTTCGTTGCTGGGATCTATGGTTGCGAGAAAGATCCCACAATCGCCAGCCTGTTTACCTTTCCTCAGGTCACTGGCGTAGGCGATGGCCAGGCTGCCATCGGTCGGGCTGAGCGCGACCGGGCTGCGGCGGTCGAGACAGTAGGAGCTTTTGCCAAGGGCTTCCGGTTTAGTCCAATGGCCGTTGGCAGGATCGAGTCGGGAGTAGGCGATCTGCCAGTTGCCGGGGCCATTAAAGAGGCTGAAGCGAAAAAAGATCCATGGATAACCCTCTCGATCGACGATGACCTCCGGGACATCGATCGCTCCTGTGGTCACGCTCTGCGGATCGGCGACGAGATCGGGAAGCAGAGCAGTCACGTCGGCGACCTTTTCGACTGCATTGGTCTCAAGTTCGACCTTGATGACCTTTAGCTGGCGATCGTGGTGGAGTCCGCCCCCTTTTTTGCGCCACTCTGAGCCGAGGTCTTTGCCCCAGTGTTTGACCCCATCTTCGTAAGCGACCCATAGAGTCTTACCGTCAGCTGAAGCGGCCGCTTCTCCTCGTGCTTCGTAGCGTTCGGTCTGAGCAAGTGCGATGGGAACCCCAACTGAACCATCAGGAGAGACCCGGGTGAGATAAAGGTCGAAATCTCCGGTGCGGTAGCTGTCGAACACAATGAGTGCTTCTTCTCCAGCTCCGAAGGCCAGTCGCGGCTCCCAGTCACCACCACCAACTCCATCGGTCACAGCGATTGCGTCAGCCCAGTTGACCGGGTCATCTTCTCCGTATTTTGCCATCACGTTGGCGACCCTGTCCTTGAGATGCTGCCAGGTCACCCAGACCTTGCCGTGGCGATCGGTTCCAAGATCGGGGAATATATCGTTGCCCGGACTTTTAGTGAGTCGAACCGGCTTTCCCAAAACGGCTTTACCATGCCTTCCGATCACCCGAGCCCAGAGATCCCACTGTCCATCCTGTTCGAGCTGAGACCAGACGCAGAGATGTCTGCCACTGGGCATCATCGTGAGGCAGGGCTGGGTGATATTGGTGATGCCTTCAGCTGATACTGTTGCTACTGGGCTGAGTTTGCCATTCAACAGTTCCGCTATCTTGAGCGAGTCAAATCCTTCCGAGTGATCAATGAAAGCAATGATTGGTTTCCCTTCTTCATTGATGCACATCGCCGGAAAGTCCTCTTGGATGCCTTGATGATTGAGCTCCGTAGACGGTGCCGTGACCGTGACCTGAGGTGCTTTCTTTTTCTCCCCGTCTTTCGGACCGACTTTTTCCGCGCTCTTCTCTTTTTGAGCGGAGGTGTTTTGAAGTGCGGCAACAGCAAGGGCTCCGACTACTGGAATGATGAGGAACCAGGCTGGGGTGAGACGTTTTAAGATCATACCGTCAGGTGAAAATTAGGGAGGCAAGTTTAGCCGAACATTATCAGAATGAGGAATAGAGTTCGGATGAACTCTCTTACTATTGTTACAGTTTGACAGATACGCTGGAAGGGCCAATTTGCAGAAAATTTCGCGACGCTATTTGTTACTCGCTGGTGGGTAGTTAGTTCCGATGGCGATGTCTCAACCGAAAAAATCTTTTAAAGGCATTTTATTTGAATGCGTCACCTCCAATAGTTCAACACAGATTCTTGCCATGAGATCCTACTTACGCTCAATTTTCGAACAGTCATCGCCGCTAATTCTATTGGCTGCCGGTTTAGCCCTAGGGTCAGTTATTGTGGTTCCTTTGGCAGAAGCTAAGCCGCTGAAAGTTTATCTCTTGGCCGGTCAGTCCAACATGCAGGGACATGCGAGGACAACAACGATGGAGCATATCGGAATGGATCCAGAAACAGCTCCGTTGCTGGCTCAAATGCAGGATGAAGACGGTAACCCTGTTGTCTGCGATGATGTCTGGATCTCATATCTTTCTAACAATGGCGTCAAAGAAGGAAAGCTCACTGCCGGATTTGGTGCCGATGATAGCAAGATAGGGCCGGAGTTCACGTTTGGATTGGCTATGTCAAAGTATCTCGAGGAGCCGATTCTTATTATCAAAACAGCTTGGGGTGGTAAGAGTTTGCACACCGATTTTCGTTCGCCGAGTTCAGGGCCCTACGAGTTTAGTGAGTCGCAGTTGCAGCGATTCATTCAGCAGGGGAAAGACCTTGATCAGGTCAAATCCGAAAAGGCGGAGGCGACTGGACAGTATTACCGCCTCATGCTTGAGCATGCGAAGAAAGTGCTCAGCGACATTGGCGCAGTTTACCCGGACTATAATGAGGGAGACGGTTATGAGCTTGCCGGTTTCGTCTGGTTTCAGGGCTGGAATGACATGGTCGACAGCGGCACTTATCCCGCGCGCGACCAACCGGGAGGATACGATGCCTATAGCGTTGCGATGGCTAACTTTATTCGTGATGTCAGGAATGATCTTGAGGCTCCGGCGTTACCTTTTGTGATTGGTGTTCTCGGAGTGGGTGGTCCCGTCTCTGAGTATGGTCCGGAAAAGCAGCGATATGCAGGAAGTCATCAGCACTACCGCGATGCGATGGCAGCGCCGGCAAAACTGCCTGAATTTGAGGGAAATGTGTTTGCCGTCCTAACCGAAAATTATTGGGACCCTGAGTTGACTGCCTTAACTAATCGGGATGGAAAGGTTAAGCAGGCAGCGAAAGCAGTCCAGACGGAGAAGGGGTTGAAGGGTTCTAAAGCTCAGGCAGTTCTTGATGAGTTGCGCGCCGCAGAATTTTCTGAGCAAGAACTCAAAATCATGACGGTCGGCATTTCAAATCAGGCCTATCATTACTTGGGTTCAGGAAAAATTCTCGGTCGCATTGGGCAGGGTTTTGCCGAAGCCTTGATGGGAGAAAAGCAAGCCGCTCGACCCAGTGGCTTTGGCGAGGCATTGGCCGCAACTTCAGTCGCGACAGGTGATTCGCGAGCTTGGACGCAGGCCTCGACCGGGAAGCAGTTGCAGGGTGAGCTCATCAAAGTCAGTGGTGAGGAAGCGAATATCAAGATTACCATTCGTTCTGATGAGAGGCTCATTGAAATTCCACTGTTGATGCTGGTAGAGGCTGATCAGACTTTCGTAAAGTCGTGGAAGGATGCGGCGGGAACTGCCACGCTTCAAGCGGCGGCTTCGTCCGGTGAGGTAACCTTGGCTCCGGTCCCTGACGGCATTCCAGATTTCACTCAGGGAGCGCTGCCACCGCGCGATGCCAACCACGACTGGAACCTTGGGCCAACCGGTGCGCGGGGTTGGATCTACAGTAACCGGCTTGAAACGAGCGAAGCGCGCCAAATTTTTGTGACTGAAGTTGAGAAGGGTTCTCCCGCTGAAGGGAAACTGGAAGTTGGCGACGTGATCGTTGGGATCGGAGCCCAACCATTCTCATACGATCCGCGAACCGAGTTCGGGAAGGCTATTCTTCAGGCAGAAAGCTCGGACGGTTATTTAAACCTGATGCGCTGGAAGGATGGGAGTATCGACTCGGTGACAATACCTTTAAAGGTCATGGGCAGTTACTCTTCTACGGCGCCATTTGACTGCCCGAAGTCGAAGCTGATTTTTGAGCAGGGTTGCGCGGTGCTGGCGGAGAATTTGAAACTGAATCCGACACAGGGTAATCCGATCACTCGTTCCATGAACGCCCTCGCTTTGCTTGCCAGTGGAAACGACGATTATCTGCCAATCGTTCGTGCGCAGGTTGAAAGTCTAAAGGGTTATTCAGATCCAGAACGGCGAACACTTCATTCGTGGAACTACGGCCCCGTCACGATGTTGGTCGCAGAATATATCTTGGCTACCGGGGATAAGGCTTATCTTCCAGATTTAGAGCGACTCTGCAAAGAGATCGTCGAGGGGCAGAGTGTGGTTGGCTCGTGGGGTCACCGCTTTATTCAGGGCAATGGGATTCTCAGTGGCTACGGTATGATGAACGCTCCCGGAGTCCCCTTGACGATATCCCTTATTCTCGGGCGTGCCGCCGGAGTTCAGGATAGCGCGATAGACAAGGCAATCGAAAAAAGCTCTCGCTTGCTGCGCTTTTATGTGGGCAAAGGGAGTATCCCCTACGGTGATCATCGGCCATGGGTCCAGACTCACGACGACAACGGAAAGAACGGGATGGCTGCGGTGATGTTTAACTTGCTCGACGACGCAGAGGCAACGGAATACTTCTCCCGCATGGGAGTTGCTTCTCATGGCGCCGAGCGTGAAATGGGGCATACTGGGAATTTTTTCAACATGCTCTGGGCTATGCCATCAGTGGCCTTGTCAGGACCCGAGGCAACCGGTGCATGGATGAAAGAGTTTGGGTGGTATTATGATTTGGCGAGACGATGGGATGGGACTTATCGCCATCAAGGACCTCCTGCATCGAAAAAGGACAGTTATAGAAACTGGGATAGCTCAGGGGCCTACCTGCTTGCCTTTGCTCAGCCGCTTCGGCAGACCTACTTGACTGGAAAGAAGCAGGGGCTCATTCCTCAAGTTAACGCCGAGGTGGCCGCTGGCCTGATCGAGGACGGGCAGGACTGGAGTCCGCGGTTCAAAAATGAAGTGTATTCGCAACGTGATTTAGCAGCTCTTCTTGAGGCTTTGAAAAGTTGGTCTCCCATTGTGCGGGGACGGGCTGCGATGGCATTGGGGAATCTTGATGGTGAACCAACTTCCGAACTCATCACAATGTTAGAGGATGAAAATCTTTACACGCGGATCGGAGCTTGCCAGGGACTAGCCTCTCTAAAAGCAGAGGCGGCATCGGCCGTTCCGCTACTGATTGAGACATTGAAAGCTGAGGATCTCTGGTTGCGAATTAAAGCAGCGGAAGCACTTGCGGCGATTGGGCCCGCTGCACAACCTGCCGTGCCTGAACTCTTGGGCATGCTGGCCAGTAGTGATCCGGAGTCAGATCCGAGAAACATGCAGCAGCGCTACCTTTGTTTTGCCCTGTTTGATCGTCGCAGCGGGATGTTGAGAGGTTCACTTGAAGGTGTAGATCGTGAAGCACTGTTCAGGGCGGTTTCCGCCGGTTTACAGAACCAGGATGGTCGGGCCCGTGGAACGATCGCTACGGTCTATCAGCAATTGAGCTACGAAGAAATTAAGCCGATTTTGCCTTCTATCTATGAGGCAATTGTGACGCCGGCTCCAAGTGGGATTATGTTTGCTGACGGGATTCGATTGAGCGGACTTGAGTTGCTGTCTTCGAATCATATCGAAGAGGGCATGCCGCTTTGTTTTGAACTTATGGGGATTGAACGATGGGGGAAGAAAGACAGAATTGGACGCTGCTTAAAAGCGCTTCAGCACTATGGGGGCGCGGCGGCCACTATGCTTCCCGTTCTCGCTGACCTCGAGAAGCAACTGAAGGAGCACAGTGAGGCCAAAGGTTTGGAGCCAGTTGTTGTTCAAGTAAGAGAGACCATGGCGATCATTGAAGCCGACCGCAATCCGCCGGAGCTTCGCTCGATTAACGATTGATAAAGGTGAAGATTCTCCGGTTGCGTCGTTCACTTGCGAATCCAGTATCGCTGGATTGTGAATTAGCAACGGTGCGCTAAAGAGAGATGTTCTGGCGTTAGCAGGCGAAGCGGAACCGTGGCATGTGAGGGCAGATGTCGGGGGTTTCTATCTCTCTCGGCAGCAGGTCTCTAGCCCTTCAAGGCTGGGTGCCGAAGCCATTTTCTCTGCCTGCGCTGCGGTCCTTTCGCAATTGGGGTATTCGCAACCGTGGCGCGGGCTGGAGAATCTTGGGACTCCAGCGGTCAGAAGCGCGATCACGGAAGTTTAGTCCTGCTCCTCCCATTGCATCGCAAGATCCGGTCGCTGTTGACCTAAGACGCTGATGACATGGTTAGCAAAACCATTACCCGCTCTGGCGTAGAGATTGAACGCGGTATCAACACCAAGTTTCCTCAAGTCACTAATTTCTTCTGGGAAAGCACCGCAGGCGGCGACGACTCCATCCGAGGTCAGGGTGGTGAATTGAAAGATGCCTTCGGACACTTCCCAACCCTCCGTGATGATACTCTCGCCCGGTTGAATGATTTGATCGAATTCATAGTTCCATCGGGAATGGGTGTTTTCGGGAGCCTGAACCTGCTCGACGAGTTCCTCGAACCAGGTTTCGTCCTGATCGTCCAAGTCAAAATTTTCGGGAATGACGACAGGGTTTCTGGGAGAGGGTGGAGTCAGGGGGGGGCTTCTGTGTCAGGGGACGCCTGCGCCGTGGGCGGCGAATTCTTCGGGATGATCGGGTTCACCGAACCCCTTCAGCACGCGTTTTGCCGCGGAGAAGGAACGGGCATGGCCGATGTTCTTCTTGATGTGCTCGTCGTATTCGCCGGCAATGAGTTGGGTCTTTTGCTCGGGAGTCAACACGGCCCACACCCTGCGTTGGATTTGTTCCTTGGCGATGAATTCCTGGAACATGTAGGCAAGGCGAAGGTTGTTCCATTGCTCCCAGATTTTCTTCAGTTCTGCGGCGTAATCTTCGTCGCTTTCTGTGGCGTAAGCCCAGAGTATGATCAGCCCCTGCATGCGGGCGGTGTTGCGGGCATCATGCCAGTTGATGGGGGACGCGTTCTTCTTCTCAATGAGCTCATCGATCGCAGCGATCTGCTCGTCGGTGAGGATACCGGTAGTGGGTTTCTTAAGGCCAAAGATGTAGGGGCCAAACTTTGTTTCCGGGTCACGAAGCGCGCTGATTTTGGTGTGCAGCTTTTCGTAGTCGGGATCAGGGAATGGATCCATCGCTTCGTGGAGATGGTCGGCGAGATAGCGTTCCGCTGCGGCAAGTTTGTCTTGAGCGTGAATGGGCGAAGAGTCGGCCAACAGTAGAAGCAAGGCGAAAGCCCAGAGTATCATTTTCGGATAGATTGCGCTTGATTAGCGGTTCCTTTCCCTCATTGCCGAAGCATTTCATGAGGTCGGCTTGCGTTGGTCTTACGCTTGTGGATTCGTTGTTTACCACTTTTAACCCATCATAATAGTATCGATAACTACATGAAAACTCCCAAGATTTTTTCCCTTGCACTTGCGCTAATTTTTGGACTCATGGCCTCCTCCTGCGAGAAGCCTGAGCCCGCTGTCAGCGAGAGCGCTAACGCTGTAGAGGCCGAGAGCACTAATGGTAATGATCACGCCGAAGGAGGTGAGGAAGGAGAGCGCATCAAGCATCTCGAAGTCCCTGAAGTGACCAACGCTGATGACGCCAAGAAAATTTTCCTGGAGAGGACCGCCGAAATTACCAGCAAAAAGGCGCTCGATACCCAAGAGTTGCATGAGATCCACATGGCGACCTATCACCTTGAGACCGCAGTTGCTTTTTACGCCGAGAATCTCAAAGGTAAAAAGAAGAAAGCCGCCGAGAAGATTGCGGTAGTGGTAGAAGAGGTGCACTTGAGTTCCGAAGGTTTCAAGCCGGAGGAAGCCAAAAAGCATATTGCTGAGTTTGCCAAACTCGCAGAAGCATTTTCTGCTGGACTCTAAATTCTCGAAATTATCCGGATGTCAGGTAGGCATCCGTTCTACGCTTCAAGACGCCGCCGATGAATCAGGCGGCGTTTTCTTTTTTAAGTCGAGCGAACCGTAAGTCAGTCGTCTCCACAGCCACTCCAGCGGACCAAAGCGGAACCGTTTCAGCCACCAAGTCGAGGCTGCGATTTGTGCGATCCAGATCAGGGGAACGATCAACATGGCCTGATGCAGGTCGAGTTGGTCACGCAGTCCCAGTCCGGTTCCGTAGTAGATAAAGCCAAGAATGATCGAGTGCGAAATGTAGTTGGTAAAGGCCATCCGGCCAACAGCGGTGATACCTCGTCGGAGAAATCCCTGCCTTCCGCGCTGCGACCACATCACGGAGAGGCCAGCATAGCCAAAGGCCAGGAGAGGGATGCCGGCGTAGAATGCGGTGTAGCCTAATAGTAGAGGAGTGGGAGAGGGGTCCGAGAGGGCGAAGACAGCGTTGCCTCCGAGGGAGAGGGGCAGTCCCGTCGCTAGCAGAATGAAGGTCGTTTTGCGAAGGCGACCGGGCGACCAGCTACCGTCGAAGAAGCCACTCTTTGCCAGGGCCATGCCGAAGGACATCAGCATCGCGGCGAACCAGAACAGGTAGAAAGGGATGCCCAGCAAATGAGTGATAAAAGCGTAGAGTCCCCGCACCTTCATCTGCTGCCACCAGGAACCGGTGAGAGCCTCCGTCTCCTTCCTTTCCTCCTCGTCGATGTAATCGAAGAACTCGTTTAAGTTGATATCGAAATCAGAAAAATCGATGAACTGGCAGACGACGGCCCCCAAAAGGAGCGGCACCACGGTCAGGGCCATCAGAGTGCAGGCAATGATCATGAAAACTTTTCCCGACCAATTCCGGCACCAGAAGAGAATGAAGCCGGTCACCGCATAAGTGACCAGGATATCACCGTACCAGAGCAGGTAAGCGTGCAGCAGTCCAAAAACAAACAGCCAGCCGAGGCGG
Source organism: Akkermansiaceae bacterium UBA1506 (assembly GCA_002323995.1). Taxonomy (GTDB): domain Bacteria; phylum Verrucomicrobiota; class Verrucomicrobiia; order Verrucomicrobiales; family DEV007; genus Arctic95D-9. Next base: position 29,071 of record DCQY01000031.1, read on the forward strand.
GTCAGGTAAATCGACTTGGGAGAACGTCCGGTTGCTTCAGCCCGTTCGCAGAAGAGCAGCATCCCGGCGGCAAAAAGAGCGGCGAACAGGGTGATAAACTTTCCGCTGCCCAGCCCCATGAGGATGGTCCAGAGAATCCGGTCGGCGCCCTCGATTCCGACTGGGTAAAACAGCTCCGTTGATCCAAAGCCAAACTCGATGCTGTTGGTCACTACAAGGCCGCAGATTGCGATACCTCGGATAAGATCGAGCGACTCGATGCGATTGGTGGAGAGGGTTGGCGAGTTCACGCCGCGAAGGTGAGGGATGGTCGGAGGGATTCCAATTAGAAAATCAGACGGATCGTGTAATTGTCCCCCGGAAACGAAAGTCAAACCACGACATCCCTGCCGCGCTCTCCTTTCAGGGTGGCTACCGACCAAAATCCCTAAACTGTTAAATACCAAAATTCCTGTGTCGCTGATTCCACCCCATTGACACACCCAGTTCATCACGGCACGCTACGGCCATGATATCCCCTCGATTAATTCTTCTTCTCTGTGCCTTGGCTGGTTCGACGGCTGCGACCGCCTCCGACAGTTGGACCGACTTTCGAGGGCCGACCCAAGATGGTCACGTCGGGGACGCGAACCTGCCGGACAGTTGGGGTGAAACGGAGAATGTGAAGTGGAAAACCGAGACTCCTTTGCTTGGCTTGTCTTCACCCATCGTGCTTGACAACCAGGTCTGGCTGACGACAGCCACGCTGGAAGGGCACGAATTCTACGCGCTCTGCTTCGATGCAACGACCGGAGAGCTCACCACCCGGGTGAAGCTGTTTCAAAGTGATGACCCACAGTCGATGGGGAACGGGGCGAAGGACAACAGCTACGCCACCTCCTCCGCAGTAATCGAACCGGGGCGGGTTTATCTACACTATGGTCATTTCGGAACGGCCTGTCTCGACACGGACACGAAGGAAGTGATCTGGAAGCGCGATGACTTGAAGTGCTGGCACTATCGGGGAGCCTCTTCTTCACCGGTTCTTTTCGAGGATCTTCTCATCCTGACTTTCGACGGAGCCGACCTGCAGTATGTCATTGGTCTCGACAAAAAAACCGGAGAGACCGTCTGGAAAACCGATCGCTCCGCGGAGTGGAACGACGAACACATCGACAAGCAGATGGTCAAGGACGGGGACTGGCGCAAAGCGCACAGCACGCCCTTGATCGTGGAGATCGAGGGGAAACCGGTCATGTGCAGCACCGGAGCCAAGGCCGCCTACGGCTACGATCCCCGGACGGGTGAAGAACTCTGGCAGGTTAATCATGATGCTTATTCGGCGACCCCGCGGCCGATCTACCATGATGGCAGTTTTATCATTGTGACCGGCTTCAGCAAAGGCGCTGAAATGATGTCGGTGAAAGCAGGCGGTCGTGGCGTGGTCAATGACACTCACATCAACTGGCGCTTCGACACTTCGTTCCCGAAGTATTCTTCGCCCATTCTCGTCGACGGTCTCATCTACTACGCCATGGATGACAGCTTTGCGGTTTGCGTCGATGCGAAGACAGGTGAAACCGTCTGGAAAGGCCGGCTCGGAGGCAGATACCGTGCTTGCCCCATTGTGGCCGGTGGAAAGATTTACTTCTTCAGTCTCGAAGGAAACACCACCGTGATCGAACCGGGTCGCGAGTTCAAAGTGCTCGCGGTCAACAGCCTCGCCACGGATGCTCCGCTCGACGATCCGCGCCGTGGTCCCGGGTTCATGGCCTCACCCGCAGTGGTGGGAGATGCCCTGTTTTTGCGGGCGCGGTATCATCTCTATCGGGTGGAGTCGGAGTAGGTGTGGGAGATTGGAGGCTGAGATGCTATACTTCCTGCATCTAACGGCTCGCTAAACCGGTTTAACGATCAGCGGCCAGACCTGCAATATGCTGATCTTCCTGAGTCCAAGTGGATTGGAAGGTGAAACGATTCATGGGCGTTGGCGTGTCGATGGCGTGGTCGCAGCTATGCAGCAAGCCGTTGTTAGTTGGCTCGTCCCGGCGAGATCGTTGAGTTTACGCCGCCTGCTCGCGCTCTCGTGGATGCACAACCACGCCTACTTTTTAGGAGTGGGCAGGAAGAAAAATAAAAAATGAATTTTTCTAAATCCACTTTTGATCCGTTGGCGAATTCGAAAATAGTGCGGCCCCTATCGGGGTCGTCCATAAACCAACCAGCAAATCGTAAATACAACCTCCTGAAACCATGAAAAAAGCATTCCTCTCCCTCCCAAGTGCCGCCCTAGCGCTGGCTTTGGCAGCAGGACTCTCTTACGCTGATGATCACAAAAAACAGGACATCGTCGATACTGCCGTTGCTGCCGGCAGCTTTAAGACCCTCGCCGCTGCTCTGCAGGCAGCTGGCCTGGTCGATGCGCTCAAAGGCGATGGCCCTTTCACCGTTTTCGCTCCTACAGACGAAGCGTTCGCCAATCTCCCTGAAGGCACGGTGGAAAGCCTGTTAAAACCTGAGAATAAAGACCAGCTGGTCGATATCCTGACCTATCACGTGGTCAGCGGGGAGGTGCCAGCGAAAGTGGCGGTGACCCTCGACAAGGCGACCGCTCTCAACGAAAAAGTTATCTCGGTGACCAAGAAGAACGACGGATTGTTTCTCAACGAATCGAAGGTCGTAAAGACGGATATCATGTGCAGCAATGGTGTCATTCACGTGATCGACGCGGTGTTGCTCCCACCGGCTGAAGGCGAAGCCTCCTCCGCGCCTTCCAGTCCGGCCCGCGAACTGGTCGAAATGGCCATTGCGAGGGGTGCGCCGCTCTACAATCACGGCAACCCTGAAGCCTGCGCGGCGATCTATGAAGTTACTGCCCATGCACTCATGGCCATGCCGGATGAAGTGGTCACGGCGCGTGATCGGCAAATGCTGAATCGAGCGGTCGCTGCCGTCAGTCACAGTCACTGCGAGGCGACTAACGCTTGGACATTTCGCAGTGCCTTTGATAGAATGATGACTTCTCGCTGAGACTATAACTGCTACCTTCGAAGGATTGAGTTCGACAAATCAACATCTAGATCCAATCCTCCCCCGGGTGGCGCTCGGCGAGTCGGAAGCGATGGAGCAGTGCATTGCCTCCTATGGCGGTCTCGTCTGGAGCATTGCTCACAAGTATTCCCGATCTCATTCCGATGCTGAAGACCTCGTTCAGGAAATCTTTACCGCTCTTTGGCGATGTGCTTCCCGGTTTGACGAGTCAGCCGGATCGGAAACGACCTTCATCGGTATGCTGGCTCGCCGCCGGGCGATCGACTGGCTCCGGAAGCAGGGGCGTCGACCGGATTTTGAGCCGCTGACCCCGAATGATGCAGAGATGAGCACCTTTTCCCATCAAGGGGCCGCGAAGATCGATCACGGGATCGTCATGAGCGCCCTGGAAAGACTTCCCGAAGAAACTCAGGAATTGTTCCGGTTTCACTTTGAACGGGGTCTGTCCCACTCTGAAATAGCGGATCAGACCGGAATGCCCCTTGGAACGGTGAAGACCCGGCTCCGATCGGGACTCCTGGAACTGCGAACTTACATGAAACGGCTCGAACCACAGCCGAATATCTCGTTATGAATTCGCCGAACAAAAAAGAACGATTCGAGTGGCTCGACGCGGGCCGTGCTCTCGGCGACCTGAGTCCGGAGGAGGAGGCTGAATGGAAGTCTCTCTCCGAGGCTGTTATCGAGGAAGACGTCTCTAATGAAACTTCCGAGTTTTCCCTCGATGCTATCGTTGCCACGCTTGAGCAGGGCCTCAGTTCGGCTGTTTCCCTGCCCGAAGAACTCAAAGATCAAATTAGTGCCAGGGCCAAGGACTTCCATCAACCGGTTGATAAAGAAGTCGCTATCGGCGAAGCGAATGCCAGAGGCGAAGATGTTGAAGAGAAAGAGGAGAACATCGTTCGCCCTTCCTTCTGGTCACGGCCTGCTATCGGTTGGGCGGCCGCTGCCGTTCTCGCACTTCTCCTAATCGCCCAGGATAGCCCTGATGGTGGCGGTGGAGCTGGAAGTCCTTCGCTCGTTGAACAAGTGGAAAGTGATCCTGCTCTCCTCAGGCGTACCTTTTCCGGAGCGGGTGAAGAGGCAGCCTCGGTAGGAGAGGTTCTTTGGAGTGATACCCAACAGCAGGGGGTCATGTTGCTGGGTGGTTTGCCGGAGAATGATCCTACGGTCAGCCAGTACCAGCTCTGGATCGTCGACCCGACCCGGGACGACGTTCATCCCGTTGATGGTGGTGTCTTCGATATTCCTGCATCGGCTTCCGGACTCGTCGCTGTCCCTATCGCGGCCACGCTGCCTATCGCCAACCCTGCCGCCTTCGTCATCACCGTGGAACAGCCCGGCGGGGTCGTGGTTTCCAAGCAGGAGCAGGTCGTCGCGATCGCGAAATCGTGACCGATGCGCCGCTCGATGATTTCTGGCGAGGGTCTGGATTCATGGCCTCGCCCGTGGTGGTGAGCAATGTGATCTTTTTGCGGATACGGTCTCACTTCTAATGTGTTGGGTCGGATTGATGCGGGGTTGAAGGCATTATTTTTTATTGCCTGATGGTATTGTCTGAAAGACTAGCGCGAAAGGTGGAGTAGCTCCCGATTTGAGCAGTATTGCGTAACGCAAACATGAGGAAATCATATTGAGGTTTCGTGGGAAAAGCGGGTAAACTTCTGGTTATGAAATCACAGTCTCGATCCACTTTTTCCCGTCGGGGATTCCTAAAGAAAACTGCGTTGGGTGGCGCCGCTGCTCTGGCAGCTCCCTCTATCAAAGTCCTCGGAGCCAACGATGTGGTTCGAGTCGCCGTGATCGGTGTCGGGGGGCGGGGCGCCTCTCATATCAAGTCGCTACGAGCTATTGAAGGTGTTGAAGTCGTGGCGGTTTGTGACCCGGATGCTGCCAAGATGAATTGGGTTCGCAAGGACGATCCTAAGGTTGAACAAATCGAGGATTTTCGTGAAGTACTCGACCGCAATGATATCGATGCCGTGACAACAGCGGCCCCGAATCACTGGCATGCCGCCATGACTGTGATGGGCTGCCAGGCGGGTAAACATGTCTATGTGGAAAAGCCGGTTAGCCACAGTATTTGGGAAGGCCGCAAGATGGTTGAAGCTGCTCGGAAGTATGATCGCATCGTGCAAGGCGGTACTCAGCAGCGTTCGTGTCCTGCGCCGCAGGAAGTGGCGCGTGATCTTGCGGATGGCATGTATGGCAGGGTGCTCTGGGTGCATTGCATGAAACTTAATCAACGTGCTCCGATTGGTTACGTGACTGAGCCAGCTCAAATTCCCGATGGCGTTGACTACAATCTGTGGTGTGGCCCGGCATCTGACGATCCGCCGATGCGCCAGAAGTTTCACTATGACTGGCACTGGCAGTGGAACTGGGGTGACGGCGAGATGGGCAACTGGGGTGTTCACTACACCGACGACCTCTGCCATATGATGGGCTGGGACGACAAAATGCCGACCAAGGTACGCTCTGCCGGGGGTCGCTTTCTCTGGAAAGATAACGGTGAGACCCCGAATATGATTTTCTCACTGATGGATTATGAAGGTATCCCTGTGATCGTGGAAACGCGCAACCTGCCATACTCTTCTGACCGAAGCACACATGGGGTCTATATGGGCTCTCAGCAGGGCAATATCATCATGTGTGAGAAGGGGATCATTAAGCTCGCCCGCGGCGGAGGCAAGTCTTACGAGTTGGATGGTAAGACGACGATTAAGAAATACTCTGGTAACTCTGGTAAGGGACATTTCGAGAATTTTATCAGCGCGATTCGGAGCGGTGAGAAAGAGGATCTGGCTGCGGAGATAGCGAGTGGTCATGTCAGCAGTGGTATCTGTCACCTTGCCAACGCTTCCTACCGTGTTGGTCAAGACGCTTCGGTAAGTGAAGTGAAAGAAGCTTTTAGCGCCCATGAAGATTCCGCTAATACAGTTGATTCTGTTCTTGGGCAGCTGGAAGCCAATGGAGTTTCTGTCGAGTCGATGAACCTCGGGCCCGAGCTGACCTTCGATCCGGCGACTGAGACTTTCACCGGCTCCTTTGCTGAAGAAGCTAACGCTTTCGTGAAGCCACCGCAGCGCGAAGAGTTCGCTATCCCTGAAGAAGTGTAAGAATACTCGAGGTCAGCCCGATAAGGGAATTATCGATTTCAAGATTCGCTCGAAGTGGAGCCCTGGGTAGGATCCACGGCGCGCTTTTCATCCGTGAGTTTTGTTTTTTTCGGCTGCTCGACCGAGCAGATACTGGATAATCAGGTCCGAATTCCCAGCTGAGGAAGAATCACGAGCTGGAGAAGTAGGTAAACAGCGAGCACGGAAATTAGAATGCCCGTGGGACTGGAGATTAAGCCGAGGAGAGTATTGAGGAGGGATGGTGTATTTTCGATCATATCGCGGCAAGAGGTTTACGTCCTAAATGTTGAAATGATTCATTTAAGATAACGAATGAAGTTGGTTGCTGGACTTGCCTCTCTAATTGGTGGCTCCGCTTTGTGGACTTGTGGCTCGTCGACCTCGAGCGCTTTCGATAGCGGCCGTGTATCGACTACTGTCTATATTGGATTTTCACCTGTTTAATCCGTGCTCAAGTGAGTGGCAGTGGCGGATATTTCAAAGCCAAAACAGAGCGAAGGTTCGAACGTTCAGGTGCTAGTATTAAAGTGGGAGTGGCAACTTTAGGGGTAATCGTCCCCGCGGAGGCTATGGAGCACTGATTCCTGCCAGTTCCGCAGTTGGGATGCCATTTCTTTTACGCGCTCTGAGTTCTCGTTCGCTATATCATTGGACTCATCGATATCATTTCGCAGGTCGAAGAGCTGCCTTTTGATGGTCCCGTTTTTGTCTTCGCTGAGGAAAAGTTTGTAAACACCATCAACCCATGCGCGATCGCCCTTGTAATCGAGATCTCGAATCCTGGGGTGATGGTAATTGCGAAAGTTCCGCGTAAGAATACCTCCACTCTCTTTGACTAGTGGGGTCGTTCCCTTTTGAAGCTCTAGGTCGATGTATGGCTTGGCGTCTGGGGCCGGGCGTGGAAAATGCCAGAAGCCCACCGGTTCCTTTCGCTCAGTGACTCCACCCTCGATCAGAGGTAGTAGGCTGATCCCATCGAGGGGGCGATTGGGAAGCGATACCTCGGCAATATCGCAGAGCGTTGGTAGAATGTCACTGGTCACCGCCATCATCTCAGTGATTCGCGGCTCGGTGATCCGGGCCGGCCATTCGATGATGCCAGGGACGCGAATGCCTCCTTCGAAGAGTTGCCCTTTCTGTCCGCGAAACGGAGTCGCCAGGGGAGCGCTCGGGGGCGTGCCATTATCAGAGCAAAACCAAACCAATGTGTTTTGGTGAAGGCCCTTTTCTCGCAGAGCTTTCCGTAGGGTCCCGATGGCGCGGTCCATCGCTGTGATCTCCGCGTAGCGTTCTCTTAGCACCTCTTTAAGGGGACGCTTCACTCGTTTCCCTGTCTCATTGGATGTTAGGCTCACTTCTCTTTTTGACAGTTCCTCGGGAAGATTATCGTAGAGAGCCAAGTCTTCCGGGAGTCCGCTGTAGGGTTCATGAGGCGAGCCGAACCATAGCACGGCGAGGAAAGGTGAATCATCCGCTTCAGCTGAGGCGATGAACTGCAATGCTTCGTCCACTACGATCGCAGAACTCTCTCCTTCAATTATTTCAGGTGGACCGCCTTGACGTGACAGGGGTGGATCCATTTCGAAGAAGTTATCGTGTGATACATAGTCATCGAATCCCATGGCTTTAGGATTAGTCGGTGAAGTGTTCTTCACGGGGCCGATGTGCCATTTGCCAAAATGCCCGCAGCGATATCCTTTCAGACTCAGGAGGTGTGCAATCGTGATTTCTTCGGGTCGGATCGAGTAGCCCGGATTGAATGTGCCGTAGCGGTTTGGATGGCGTCCTGTCAGGACGCTGCCACGCGTCGGCGAGCAACTGGAATGCGCTGAGTAGAAGTAGTCGAACCGGAGGCCGCGCGAAGCCATCTCATCAATGACCGGTGTTTTCACATAGGGATGGTTGTAGTAACTGGTCTCTTCCCACCCGTGGTCGTCCCCCATGAGAAGAATGAAGTTCACTGGATTGGCAGCTAAGACTGTGACGGACAGAGAGTAGGCGAAAGAGAGCACGAGGCCAAATGAAGTGAAACGGGAATTCATGATGATATCGTTCCTAGATCGCTACGATCCGTCAACATACAGGTAACCGTTTACTGATGGAGTCTTGATATGCAGGCGCGGGCTTGACTTTCGGCATGACGCTATTGATGGTTTGCCAGAAATGAAACCTCCACTCTCCTCAAAGACGATCTACCTGTTTTTCTCATTTCTGTCCATGGGGTGGATTCATGCTGAGGAAACGATTTCGATCACGGATACGGCCTCGGGGAAGTCTATTGATGCTATAATTAAAAAAGTAGAGAGCGGCGTGGTGTCGTTGGAGACAGTTGCAGGCGCCAGTTTCGATCTTCCGGCTTCGCGTCTTACTCCGGACAGCATCGAACGAATCAAGGATTATCTGGCATCAACACCTTCGACATCTGAACCAAGTGCGTCGCCAGTAGAGGGGTGGAGCGGACTTAATGAAGCCGTCGGGCATGAATTGTTCGGGAGCGGTGGCAGTATCTGGGGGGAGACAGCCGCACAGGTAGCCCAGCGCTTGAGTTTGAAAGTTGAGAGCGAAAAAGAAAATTCCAGTAGCTACCGGCTTTACACCAAGCCGGAATACCAGTTTCTCGGAGCGCACCCTTATTGTGTGACTCTTTACGGAGGTGAGGACGCCAAGCCCGAAAGTTTTTCGTTGGTGTTTGCCAATAAGGGCGATTTCGGCAGTCGTCTTGGATCGGGAGAAGATCACTTTAAGATCATGCACCCGGACAAAGTTCCTCCCGGTAATTTAAACGAGGCGATCGATTTTGACGCCGAATTGATTTCGGTTAGGCTTTCTGCCGTTCTTGGTCAACCGCAGGAGCAATACTACGGTGAGAAAGAAGACAAGCGTAAGGTGAAGCGCTGGGATATCGGTGATCATGCCTTCCTTCTCTCGAGTCAAGAGGACGAATACACTAGTCTTCTCATTGTTCCGACATCGAACGCTGATGCTGAGGGAAAAATCGACTTCGTGGTTGACTCTGATTTTAAGAAAATTCAAATCCAGAATGTGAGGAGAGAAGACAATGGGGATGTGTGGATCGATAACATTCCCATGGTTGATCAGGGCCCCAAAGGTTACTGCGCTCCCGCGACTTTTGAGAGGGCAATGCGCTACATGCTGGTTCCGGCGGATATGTATCTGCTCGCGACGGCTGCGACGGCGCCGGGCGGCGGAACTAACACCACCAAACTATCTGAAGATTGCAAGCGCATCGTGCGGAGTAAAGCTCGGCGTATCAGGGACTTGGAGTTGCACGAGGATTTCGACATCAAGACGGTGAAGGACTTTATCGACACCGGTGTGCCAGTGCTCTGGCAGATGCGGAGCCTTAGCAAATACAATGATGTGGCAAACCAAAGAACGAAGGAGCGCGAAACTGTCGAAGACTTTGCTGCGTGGGCGTCTGACATTGCTGAAGAGGCTGCCGAGGTGGAACCTCAACTCAAGGCAGATGCAAACCACCATATTTGCATGGTGATCGGCTATAATGAGGCCACCAATGAGGTAGCAGTGAGTGATTCGTGGGGGCCTCGCTATGAACTTCGCTGGGTCCACCTCGACGTCGCCAAGGCGGTGACTAGTCGTGGCGGGTTTGTGATCGACTTCTAGGTCCGGGGCTCCTAATGGCTCCCTTCCGGTAAAGTGTGCAAACACATTACTGACTGCCCACTTTTGGAGTGATCTTTGCACGATAGGCGTTGACCTCCTTAACCGCGTCGGCGAGTCCAGGGCGCGGGGACATACCTTCGCCGAAGAAGCCCTGTTTGACGCCGGGATTGTTGAAACCCTTGGGAGTATCGACGGGATTGCACCAGAAAACCCCGATGATGTAGTTGGTCTCGAGCGCGGCGCGAATGTATTCGGCATACTGTTTTCCGGCATCGACTGAATCAGTAGCTGGCTTCCAGCTTCGAATGTCCTTGTCACCGTCTTTGAAGCGGACTGCAAAATCACAAAGGATGATGGGTTTACCAGTAAACTCGTGAATTTCGTCGAGCTTCTGCTTGGGAAAGCCGCCCTGGAAGGGAGGCTGAACGGCTATAGCATCGACGTAAGGAAGCATCTCTTTGACGACGTCGTTGTCGAAGGTGTTGAAGCCGAAACGATCCCCAAAGATGAGGCGACCGGGATCATATTTGCGGGTGGCTTCGCCGACGATTCGGAAGTATTCGCGAGCAATGAGGCGAAGGAAGGCCTGGTCGCGGGACGTAACATCCCCACCTTTCCATTCGCTAAGGAAGTCTTGATAAGCCTTTTGACCGGGAGAGTCCGCGGGCAGGTTGCGGATGAATTCGACCCAATTCGTATTGGAGGGATTCTTGAGGGGCCATGAGCCAAGATCAGTCCAGCAGTGACCAATGATATTGGCGCGATCGGCACGGCTGCGAAAACAAGTAAATTTGACGCCAGCCTCCAGCTTGGCTTGCTCGGCAGGGTCGAAGATATCGACAAAGGTCACGTTGTTTTTTCCCCGGTAGTAGGCGCTCTTGACGAGATGGCTCCAGCTTTCAACGAAGGGCATGTCGCTGCGGAGTTCGGGCGGACAGCCGTAACCGTAGGAGTTAAAGCCGATTTCTTTGCAGGCCCTCGAAAAGGCGGCAAAATCGAGATTCGCACTTTGATTGCCGCTGTGGGTGATCCCGTGTGCGAAGAAAGGATGGTCATCTCCATTGATGAGCCAGTAGCGACCGTCGATTTTGCTGATTCGGATCGGCTCAGTTCGGGCAGTGCTTGCAGAGAAGGAGGAAGTGGCACCTAGCAGAGTTGACCCTGCAACGCCGGTGGAGATTGTTTTTGTGAAGTCTCTTCGATTCATCAGTGATTCTGAAAGTGTGCTATCTGAGTCGTTTGGCGTCGAAGATGAATTGGACTTAATTGCGTGTGACATGCTGTTGTCTCTGAGATTCCGTTTGAGATTCTTCAGGGTAATCTCGCCTTTGAAAAGGTGAGTATTTGAGTAATTCAGATTCCCGCGCTATGACTCACTAGACCAATTATGAGCGAGCGACCTGAGGGAATATTTGAGACGGCATCCGGAAAATTGGGGCAGACGGTCTTCGAAAACCAAGCAGAAGGCTGTGCGCCGGAATTGAGGTTTTTCGTTGAGATTGCCTTTGTCCCGTTTGAGTGGGATGACGAAGGGCATCGCCCTTTGTTACGAATCGACAACCTATTGGTCCCTGTTGAAAGTTGGCAGGGGCTGGCGGGGCAAATATATGAATTTCCCTATGCCCCAAAACCGGGATCACTGGAATCGGCTGTGTTGATGTTTGGAGAGCATAACCCAGCTGACGTCACCCGAATTGAATTTGGAGCGATTAAGGATGGTAAGTTGAACTGCGTTTTTGAAACAGAAGTCGACTTCGAAATTGAGGCCGACCGAGACGATCTCGAACAGATTGAGATGAGTTTAAATCTGTCATTGGACGTTGAGCCATTAAGGGTTTCAACGAGCTTGGAAAAACGCTGTGGGGGTGATGCTGCCCAAATTACCGGCGAAGTTAAAAACGTCGTTGACCTCTCCAAATATGGAAGTTTAGAAAAATTGCCAGGTGGTTTTGCTTACTCGATAACTGGCTGAATGATTTGCTCGGCAGTGAGGGCGCATCGGTATTTGCCGAGCCATTCCTGCTATTTTGAGGGGGCGGGATTGGCAAGATTCGAGTTTTATAAGTGTAAAACGGATCCGGAGAAGCTGAGTAATCTCGACGAGGAAACTCAGCACGCATATTTCCTAAGGCTAGAGGGGGAAGTTAAACACTCCGATCTCAAAGGCCATCCAAGCTTTAGGTGGTATTCGGTAGATGAAGGACTTCACGCAAGGCAAAGTGAATACCTCGACGATGCGGGCGCCCGCGTGTTAGCGTTCGTGATTATAAGATATATTAGCTGCTTAAAAAGATACATATCGTGGTCCCGAATCGAGCTACTGTCTCGTCGCGCGATCCCGTCCGCCATAGGCAGCGCTATTGATGGGATTATTTGAAAGTTTTGGTGTATCTTTTTAGCGAAAGCTCGACGATTAACTCGCAAAGTTCATGATTGACCGAAGAAACCTGCTCAAGGGAGTGACTGCCGGCCTCGGTGCCACATTTGGCTCCTCGATTGTTCCTGACATCGCTCACGCTGCTTCTGTGACTCCCGGTCTGACTGGCACCGGCGGCCTTAAACGCGTGATTTTCTTCATGCAGAATCAGGGATTTGATCCCAAGACCTGCCTTCCTACTGCCGGCGTTGGTAATGACGGTTCCCTCGCCAATGCGACGCTGCCCGAGCCAATTGAGGCGCTCGATCCATTCAAGGATCGTCTCCACATCATCAACGGTCTCCACGGCCGTCACACCAGTCCGTCTCACAGTGCGTTCTTCGGTGCTCTTGGTGGATACCGCGGAAGCGATGGTGTCCCCCCTAGCGCTTCGACGATTGACTACGAGTTGAGCAAAGTTCTCCCCGAGACTCTTCTTCCTCATCTCTGCATCGGGATGGACTCCATGGAAAACATGAAGGCCAAGCCGACGGTGGCTAATCTTTCTGCTAGCGGTGCAGGACAGCCTATTTTCATGCACTCAAACCCGAACCATCTTTACCAGATGCTTTACGGGGGAATTTCTACGGGCGATATCCGCAAACAGCATGAAGCCCGCTCTGGAATGTTCAACCGCATTGAGGAACTTGCTGCAGCTAAGGGCGGCTCTCTTCCGGCTGTGGACGCTCAGCGATACAGTCAGTATGTGGATGGTTTTGGCGATATTAACGGTCTGCGCGAGCGACTCGGAAGTGTTTCAGATCACCTTCGTGACTTCGCCCCTGAAGTCGACAGTCGCTACACCACCCCGGTATTTGAAACGGACTGGCACGACTCTCTTCTTGATCTCGGTATCTCAGCCCTCAAGTCCGGCATCACCAATACTCTGACTATCGGTTCAGGCCGCGGTGAGATCTTCGGTGCCTGGAAAGGCCTAGGTGTTGAGCAGCAGGGCCACAATCTTGGTCACATGAAGCAGCCGGATAATCCGATCTGGGTGAAGATCCGCCAATACAACAGTCGCATGCTGGTGAAGCTAATGGAAGAGCTTGAGAGCGTGCCGGAAGGCAGCGGAACGATGATGGACAATACGCTGATTGTTTACACGAGTAACAATGCGGATTCCCAGCACACCAGTGGTTCGAATTGGCCGGTGATGCTTCTTGGGAACCCGGGTGGCGCCTTTACAACTGGCAAGCTGACCCAGCTTGATGGCAAGCGTCCAATTAATGCCCTTTACACCTCAATCCTGCGCGCCTCTGGGGTGAAGGTGGATCGCTTCAATATGAGCGACCAGATGGCTGCCAAGTTCGACTCCGGAACCGGCCCTCTCAAGGAGATACTGGCATGAATTTAATCCATCCCGTCCTCGCGACGGTTTTGATGGCGACGGGCATTTCTGCCCGCGCCGTCGATGCTTATATACCCGGGGAACCTGCCGATGGCACCTTCGATTCCATTGCGATCGAGTTCCTTGATTCCCACTGCCTTGATTGTCACGATGACATCACGGCGGAGGCAGATTTGAATCTGCTCGAACTTGGTCCGGTGGACGAAACCAATGCCGCTATCTGGAAGTCGGTATGGGCTCAGGTAGCTTTGCGGGAAATGCCGCCCAAGAAGAAACAGGCCCCCGAGACGATTGAGCGACTTCGCTTCGCCGACTGGGTGGTCGGGGAACTGGAGCGCGTCATGGAAGACAAAGGAGGCTTCTACGCCCACCTCGATCCCAAGAAAGGCAATTACGTCGATCATGATCTTCTTTTTGGAGAAATGCCAAAAGGAATCAAACTCAAGCCTACGGCCTCGCCCGCTCGCATCTGGCGGGTAACACCGCAAGAGCACATCACTCGGCTGAATGAATTGATCAATACAGAGCCAGAGTTTGATCCGGCAAAGCCCGGCCTCCGGTCTCGTGGCGATTTTATTCCAACCAATCATGGTGGTGAACTGAAACTCTACTTCGGCACTGATCGAATTATCCGCTGGGAAGGAGGTACGGTTGCCTATGCCACCGCCGTGAAGAGCGTGCCTGTGGTGCTTTCATCCGATCGTAAGCACGGGCTCGAAAACTACCCTGATTTCTATTCGGTCAACAGTGCTGAGGCGAGGCAGATTATGAGCAAGGCCGAGGATATTCTTAAGTATATGGCATACGGACCTATGAGTCTGGTCGGTTTCCCTGAGCAAATTACCGATGATCCGAAGACCTACGACCAATCGACAAAGCCTGAGGGAGATTTAAGAGGTCTGCCGACCGCCATCGTTTATAATACCAACGTCGTTCGTCCCTTGACGCCGGTTTACGATCTAATGAAGGAGTCGGGGTATTCCGACGAGCGCCTTCGTGCTGCCGTTGACTATCTATTCGAGGCACTAACGTTCCGACCACCGAATCGGGAAGAATCTGATGATTACCTCGAGATCACCAAGGCTTCGATCGAGAAAGTCGGCAAAGAGGATGGAGTCTTCATGGGGCTGTCGTCTATTTTCCTCGATCGTGATGCTCTCTTCCGACCTGAGTTGGCAACAAAGGGTAAGCCCGATCTGCATGGGCGAGTCATGTTGCAGGATTGGGAGCTCGGCCTCGCCGTCAACCACGCCCTTCGATACATCAAACCTGATGATCAGCTTCGTGAGGCGATTGTTGAGGGTCGTATGCGCACTCGCGAGGACGTGGAGCGGGAGGTAACTCGGATGTTGGAAGACGACAGCGTTCGCAAACCTCGGGTGCTTCGCTTCTTCCGAGACTACTTTGATCACGATCTGGCTGGCTATATCTGCAAGGATACCGCCGCGCTGGGCAAGACCGGGGTGCAACAAGGGGGGGCACACTACCGTGCGATGTTTGACGCCGCGGCGAGCACGGATCGTCTTATTGAATTGATTCTTGAGGAAGATGAGGACGTCTTGAGGGAGTTGCTGACCACTCAACTGGTGGTCGCGACAGTAAAAGACGATTCATACTTTGGTCGCGAACGCACCAAGGAAGAGAGAGCCGCCACTACTAAGGAGAAACAGAAGGCAGAAGCCTTGGCCACCGCGGAGATCGCCGAAGAGAGAAAGATTTTGACCAAAGAAGTCAATGCACTCGAAGCCGAGGCCAAAGCCAATAAGGACGACAAGCAGCTTCAAAAGACGCTGGATAAAAAGCAGAAGGAACTGAAGGCTCTGGTTCAAGAGATGGCTGACATGAAAAGGAAAGCCGGGGCCAATTTCGATACGAGAGTCGACAGAGCTACGTTATCGGGAACGCCTGAATACGTCCGCGTTAGTCGCCGCTCCTTTGGTGCCGGTTCTATGAAGGCCGATCGAACTCTCGCAGTTGCTCCGGCAGGGCAGCGTCTCGGTATTCTGACTCACCCCAGTTGGTTGGTTTCCCACTCCGACGCCATGGACAACCATGCGATTCATCGCGGAATCTGGATTCGCGAGAACCTGCTTGGTGGGGGCATCCCTGACGTCCCGATCACGGTGGATGCTCAACTTCCGGACGAGCCCCAGAACTCGTTGCGGGAGCGAATGCGAGTGACACGTGAAGCGTATTGCTGGAGTTGTCACGAGAAGATGGATCCGCTTGGTTTGCCATTTGAAATGTATAATCATGCGGGTCTTTATCGAACGGAGGAACTCGACAAGCCGGTGGATACCTCAGGGGAGATAATTGATTCCGGCGACTCGGATTTGGACGGTCCTGTCAGCAATGCGATCGATATGATTCAGAAACTTGCTGAGAGTGAGCGCGTCGAGCAGGTGTTTGTGCGCCATGCTTTCCGTTTTTGGATGGGACGCAATGAAACGCTCAATGATGCCCCCGTTCTGCGGGAAGCACATCGAGCATACGCCGATGGAGGCGGGAGCATGAACTCACTCATCATCTCCCTGCTGACCTCCGATGCGTTTCTCTACCGCTCGGTGGATCATTGATCCTTCCCTGAGGCGGAATCAAGGCGCGCATCGAGCAGATGACTGTTCTCTCCAACCTAGCCGACTAGCATCAACACAAAGAGGAGGGCGTCACCGACAGGACGGAGACGATTTAGCTTAATACCGGTAAGCTCATCACTTTGTTTCTCTTCTTTCGCGATCGAGTTCCCTGAGTTTCAGTCGTTCCTCGTCAAACCTGTCGCGGTTGCAACTGCAGTGGAGGCAAAGAGGGGAGTTGTAGAAGAGAACAAACTTTTCCCTAAGCGTGAGAGGGCGCTCGAGGCCCGTTTCGACGAGTTCAAGGGCTGTTGAACAGCCCGGGAGAAGGGCCCCGATGCCGTCGTAAAAAGCATCCGAGAAAGAACGCTTTTCCCGATCGGGTTTGGAAGAAGAGGTCATTCTTTCTGTTACGTAGATTATAATCGTGAAAGACGAGGTGGGCAATGGATAATAGCCTGAAAGCCATCATCATTACGGTTTTGTTTCAGGGCCGGATGCGCTGCCCGGTGGGCGCAACCCCCTTCTTTCCCATGGGTTCCCCCAATTTCCGGTTTCCGCGACTTTCCTCAAAAAGTAAATTCCTAGCAGTAACGCTTGAAAACTTCGTTCTTGGATCCGAAATTGAAAGTTCAGAATCAAGAAGGGCGCGGCCCTTCGCCTCTTGGGCGGCAGTCCACCGCAAATTTAAATTCGAATCGATCAAGTGAGCACCTTTACCGAAGAACATGTCTCCGCCGCCCAAAAGGAATGGGGCGACGGCATCGTCCGCATCTCCGCTGCGCACAAGAATGGCGGAGACTTTGAGCAAGCTGCCAAAGAGCACATCCAAAACCTCTATAACTATGGCGCCTCCCCGGTGTTGTTTAAGCCGACGTTAGCAGCCGAGGTCCAATTTCGCGGGACGTTCGAAGAAGCTCTCTCCTATTTTGTTGCCACCAACAACGTCTGCGGAGAGGACAGTGGCTTCGCGATCAAAGGTTGGACCGCAGTCCGCTTCGAGAACACCGCAGTGCTCCTTAACGGCAATACCGCCATGGCGATGGGCAACTACTTCTTCACCGATCCGCAGGGCGAACTGGTGAAGGTCGAATACTCGTTCGGCTACGTCCTAGACGACCACGGCAAGGTCAAAATTGTTCTGCATCACTCGTCTGTCCCCTACGCGGGGAGTTCTAGCGAGTGACTGGGAGGGACTTTATGTTCGCATTGAATCACTCGTCACGACTGAGGTCGCCGGTTCAGTCTTAGAGGGATTGAATGCGTCTTTTTTTTGAAGAGTATGCCGTGATTGCCTGGATGACTGGAGTTAACGCGTTGCGGTGGGTAAAGCTCATCTCTGAATCGCCATTTTCCAATGATTCGGATAACTAGAAGCACGATCACTCGGAAACGAGATTGACTGTGTTAACGCTGCGAACTTGATAGACATCGCTTGCAGTTCGGTCGGGGTCTTCAAATCGCATCTGAACTAGAGGTGCTGAAGGCGAGTCGCTATATTGCAGGCCCTGAAAAATCGGGCGCCCGAAGCGGTTTGCCAGTTTTTCGGGGACAGTGGCGATTTTTTCTCCGTTTTTCTCAATGATAAAGTGGGAAATGCCACTTTCAAAGTCTGCTTCAGCAGACCATCTCAGGATCTTGCCGTCGAGGGTGAGATTGGTTGGTGCGGGTGGAGGAGTCTCGTCCGGAATATTGGTGTCCCTGACGTAATGCATCCACGCTTGAGCGATGGCCTCGTTAGGCAGCCAGATGGCTTTCGACTTATCGCCCTTAAACTTGGAAGCAGGAACCGCTCTTTCGCCAAGCAGAGGCGCCAACCACGCTCCCTCGGTTGGCATCGGTTTGAGGGCCTCTCCTGATATTTCTGGAAGTCGAACTGTGAGGCAGGCATCCAGCCACGGTATCGCGAGGTAACGCTGGTTGCCGCATTCGTGACTCGTCAGCGGATCCACCGCAACACCCAGAAGTCCCCCTGCGCTTCGAACCTTGGTAAAGAAGGCTTCATTGGCCGGCCAGACTTTAGCGAAACGACCTTCTTTGACGGTCACTCCTTCCTTGGTTCCTGGATTACACATCATGGGGACGCCAAGGGCTGCCCTTGAAAGTCGATGGATTTTTATTGAGGTGCGGTTTGGATTAGTCTCAAACAGGGGAACACCAGAACGGAACCAGGTGGCAATAGTGCGCTCGGGATATAACAGGCTCATACCCCCGCACCAGTGGCCCCCACCCGAGTGACCCCAAAGTGCCCAGGGTAGTGATGCTAGTTCAGGATGTCCGCTCTTCGCTGCAAGAACCGACAGGCCTTTCAAAAATGCGCTGCCTGAACCATTGCGTGGATCGCACCACATCTGGCATTCAGCTTGTTGGGGCTGTTCGTAGGAGGGGGATATTAGTCCACAGCCGTGCTTTCTTGCCAATGCCTGCCAGTGAAGATCAAAGGCACCAGTTTGGCCTGACCTACTCGAGCCTTCTCCGCAACCGTGTTGATGCACGATGAGGCCTCGAAGGGTCTTAATATTTTCTGGAATCCACACGGTATACTGAACCGGGAAGATGAGATCACCGGACTTTTTGGACGCCTCAAAACGGACTCGGTAATACGGTGGGTCTGCTTCGGGCGGATTATCGTACGTCAATCCCTGAGCCGACGAAGTGGTGATACCTCCCACAAGTAGTAAAGAGAGTATGGGAAGTTTCATGTTGGAAATCAGTCGGCGCGGCAGGATTAGAAATCCGTTGCGTCGACCGTGGTAATTTTTCCTGATTTATCTGAAATCGTTACCACGTTTCCTTCGATAGAGACAACTGTGCCGTAACGTCCTTTCAGTCTGCCACGTTTGATAGCGAGTCGTTCCCCGATATGCTCACGCGGATCTTTTGGTCGGAAAAATTTTTCTAGAAAGCCTTTGGGTGCTGGTGCTGGTGC
>DCQY01000013.1 GCA_002323995.1 Akkermansiaceae bacterium UBA1506
CCTCCAACAGCAATCCAACCAAGAAGTGCCACAAAATACCTTGCTACAGAAACCTTCATGACATTGGAATCGTTCATCATCACATTTCCTCTCAAAGATAGATAATTCGGAAAATTTTAAAGCAAAATTCAAAAACGCCTCTGCAATATCAAGCTGCCGGTCTTTTATCGAGGGCGAATTGATTCTTTCAATTCTGATATCTGGATTTACCGAGAACGCTTGACCTCTCTTGGATAGCAGAGAATCGTTCACTAATTCGTCGATGGACTCCAAATCAAAAGAGCTCCGGTTTAAAGTTACTTTTAGAACAACGCTATTCGCGCTGCTGCTCGGCGTCTTGCTGACCTCTCTGATATCGCTCGGCATTTCAGGATATATTTACGCAAGATTTGCGGTGAGTAATTTGGGTGATCAAGTGCTTGATCAAACCGCAGCCCGAATTGATCAGCATATTCAACACGCCCTCGATACGGCGGAAGATGAGGCCGAAACGATTGCGGGGCTATTTAAGAATAGTTGGCTTGATCCGGAGGATCACGAATCAGTCACAGAATACTTTCTCGAAGCTCTGAAAGCCCGCCCCTTTCTCTCGTATTTTTCATTTGGATCTCCAACAGGAAAATACTATCACGGTTTCCGCGACCGCAATGGCAAGCTCACAACCTTATGGTTGGTCCCGAAGGAATCGGGTAACAACCACCTCCTCGAATTCTTAATCGCTGAAAATGACGAACGCGAAGTCATTCGTGATATCCCAAAATCAATTCGGATAGTTCCCTACGAGCGCCCCTATTACCTGACGACTCGCGACGCCGGGAAAGCCATATGGACAGAATCATATGTCTTTCAGGGATCTGGAGAATTATTGGATGTCCCGGGTGTAAGTCGCGCTATTCCCATCTATTCCAAGGCTCAGGAATTTCAAGGAGTCCTCACCGCTGATTTCGACCTGCACGCCCTCAGCCGCTTCCTCAGAGAAGTAGATCTTGGTTCGGGAGGCCTCTGCTTTCTTGTTGAAATCACTTCTGAAGATTCTGCGCGGATCATCGCCCACCCCGATGCTGCAGACCCAGACAGAAACCGACGTATTGACCTGACAAAAGCGGCACCAGACGGGAACGGGAGAATTACATTAGCGGCCGACCAGATCGCTGATCCCAGAGTCGTCAGCATCCTGCCCGTTATTGAAAAAAGCTTAAATGCTGGCGATCGATCTTCCCAAAAATTCAATCTTTTAGTCAAAAACCAACCCCATTTGGGCGAAATTCATCACCTGGGAAGAAAAGGAGGGCCCAACTGGATCATCTGCATGATGCTTCCGGAGTCAGAATTATTTGGGGACGTTCAGCGCATGGCAAGGCTCATGGCTTTGATAGGGCTGGGTGGGGTTCTCATTACCGCCGTTCTTTCGCTACTTCTTTCGAAAAGCATTTCGGCAACGCTGCGATCTCTCGCCAGCGAAACTCTGGAGGTCGGCCAATTTCGACTGAAAAACAAGGAGCCAGTCCCGACCCGTATCGTTGAAATCGAGACACTCGCTAATGCTCTTGAAGAAATGAAGACGAGCCTACGTTCCTTTCAAAAATACGTACCCTCGGACCTCGTAAGACAACTTTTGGAAACCGGTAAAGAAGCGGAATTGGGAGGAGAACGTAAGGAATTAACGGTTTATTTCTCGGACATCGTAGGGTTTACCTCAATCTCCGAAAAACTCCCGTCCAAGCAGTTGTCGGAACTCCTCTCCGATTACCTCGAAGAGATGAGCGGCGAAGTCCTCCGATCAGGAGGAACTGTCGATAAATACATCGGGGATTCAATTATGGCATTCTGGGGAGCGCCACAACCATGCCATGAGCACGCTAAACAGGCCTGCCTCACGGCACTGGCAAATCGGGCCCGACTGAAAGAACTGCGCGAAGCTTGGGAAGGCATAGGATTGCCTCCCCTTCATGCCAGAATTGGTTTGCATACCGGCTTCGTCATGGTTGGAAACTTTGGCAGTCCTGACCGCCTCGACTACACCGCCATCGGCGATGCGGTCAATCTGGCAAGCCGCCTCGAAGGACTTAACCGTATTTATGGAACAGAGATCCTGATCAGTGAATCCACTCTTCAACCCGTTCGAGATCAATTTGTGACACGGACGTTGGACAAGGTAGCAGTGAAAGGACGCAAACAGGGTATTATGATACACGAGCTGGTTGCTCAAAGGGAGCATATCAAGGGTTCGGAGACTGAATGGATCAAAAACTATGAAACAGGGCTGAAACACTACTTTGCTCAGCGTTGGTCCGCTGCCATCGACTCATTTCAAGCTGCTCTAAAAGTAAATAAAATGGACAAGGCAAGCCAAGTAATGGTTGAGAGATGCTCCAATTTTTCAAGCCAACAGCCATCTAAAGACTGGGACGGCATCTACTTCGCTCCAAAATAGTTGAGCCTTTCAGCTTCTCGCTTTGCCAAACAACCATTTTTCCCCTCAACTGGCCTCGTTACCCTCCCTAAGTAACCTAATGATTCATTTACTCAGTGGGTGAACGGAAAAACCTTCGCTATCTCCTTTAGCGAATACATTCGGAGCAAAACAACAGCAGGAACCTCTGTCTACAGGACCCCTTCACGGTTCAGCCTCTCGGATTTTTCAGTTGTTCTTAAATAGTCCACTCCTCGTATCCATTTCGTGTCAACCGACCGCACAAATTATCAACTGACCTCTTCGCAACTCTGGTTGCGGATCTGGAACCGCTTACGCCCCTATCGCAGCCGGCTCATCCTATCTACCGTTCTCCTTATTCTGGCCGTACCGTTTATCAACTTCCATCCGCTCGTCTGGGGCTTTGTGGCCGACCACCTCGTTGAAAAAACGCTCACGCCGACCCTTCTGGCGAAATGGCTTGGCATCATGACAGCGACCTACCTTGTCGGTCTCGCTCTGGGCGCTTTCCAGAGTTACATCCTCGAGAAAGCGGGACAAGCGTTTGTAAGGGACATTCGAGTGGAACTGTTTGCCAAGTTTCAGCATCAGACCCTTTCCTATCACCACGATCACAGTAGCGGCGAACTCGTCACCAGGATGACGAGTGACGTTGATGCGATGGAGCAGTCCGTCCTCCAGGGAATCACCTCACTGGTTGAAGAGATTGTCACCTTTTTCGTGGTGGCCACCATGGTACTTTGGCTGAGCCCGATCGTAGGAGCCGCGTCAATTCTTCCCCTCGCCTTTGCTTTTATATTCATCCAGAGATACAACCGGCAGGTTAAGTCGGTCTACGAGGGCGTCCGCAAGCGTCTCGGCAATATCGGGAGCTTTTTGCAGGATCGTCTCGCCGGGATTCAGGTAACGCAGAGCTTTTCGAGGGAAGAATCTGAAAAAGAAAAGTTCGCAGAAAAAGCCGAAAGTTTTTTTGAGTCCAGCGTCACGGCAAGCCGCCTGAGAAACACCTACTTCCCCGTAGTTTCCACCTTCGGCTTTCTCAACAATCTCGTCATGCTTGGCGTGGGCGCCTGGCTCATTCTCAAGGGCAGTGATTGGTTCACCCTTGGTGCCTTAATTGCCTATCGTGGCTTCTGGTGGCGTCTCCAAAGTCCAATTCGAACCATTGCGCAGACAAGCGACATTCTTCAACGCGCTAGGGCAGCCGCTTCGCGCGTCATGGAGTTGCTTGATGAGCCCGTCCGCATCGAGAGTCCTGCAGCCCCTGCGGAGTTATCAGCCATCAAAGGAGCCGTCGATTTTGATCGGGTGACATTTTCATATACCCCTGAAAGAACGATACTTAAAAAGGTCAGTTTCTCGGTTGGTTCAGGTGAATTTGTTGCTATTGCCGGCGGAAGCGGATCTGGCAAAAGCACCATCCTTAATCTGGTCCCCCGATTTTACGATGCCATCGATGGCCGCATTCTTGTCGACGGAACCGACGTCAAATCACTGACCCTACTCTCTCTTAGGAGCAGTATCGGCTATGTCGGCCAGGAAAACTACCTATTCTCCGGCACGGTCGATCAGAATCTTCGTTACGGAAATCCCGATGCCTCTGCTGAGGAGATTTTCGAAGCTGCCGTGGCGGCGAACGCCCACGATTTTATTGAACGCCTCGCGAAAGGATACCAGACCGAAGTGGGGCAAAACGGAGTCAAACTTTCCGGGGGCCAGCGTCAACGACTCAGCCTCGCCCGGGCGTTTCTGGCACAGCCGCAGATTCTACTTCTTGACGAACCGACGGCTTCTGTGGAACCGGAGAGCGAAAGCCTGATACATGAGGCGATTCTAAAACGCACTCGCGAAGGAATAGGGACGACCATTCTGGTCACCCATCGGGTCGACCTGCTTCAGCAAGCCCCGCGGATTCTATTTCTCGAAAACGGAGAGCTGGTGGGAGATGGCAATCACGTCGAGTTGACCGGAATTTGCCCGGAATACAACGATGCGTATCATCGCTGGGAGGTGGAGGAATCGGACCTACCCTCTCGCCGGTTTAGCAGCGCCTAGTATGGGTGATTTAGTCTAGGTTACAATCAGGCCCCCTCTGGCGGGCTTTCCAAAGAGATCGGTGTTTTGTCGCACGTCCGGAGACACGCTTCCGCCATCGCCGGAAGCTACCGGGCTTGAGTTCCTGCCGCATCAATTTTATCACTTCAGCTTCCTTCAGGCCGGTGCGATTCCTGATTTCTTCGAAGGAAACGCGGTCGGCCCAAGCCAGTCCCACAACCTTGTCTTTTTCGTCAACCGTCACGGTTGAGAATACGAGGCAGGTTAGAAAAAAGATCGAATCCTCCCATGAACGCCCTAGACCCCTGAAAACAATTCAGCGGCAGGTCGAGAATATGGAATGGCAAGCCCACTTTCGTCCCATCCGTCGACAACCTCGACCATGACACCTCGGCTGACGTTTTCGTAGATGATGGGGGCCACGCTTTGCGGCAAGCGAATGCAACCGGCGGAAGCCGGATATCCCGGAAGGTCACCCGTGTGCATGCCCACTGTGGTGTGCCCCAGCCGCATCCAATTTGGCATGTAGACGTGGTAAATCGTCGAGACTTTTCCTGATTTCACCTTCTCTGTGATTTGAAAGCTGCCGCGAGGCGTGTATTTGCCCCGACGGGCAGTCGAGACCGCGGTATCAATGGCGATGAGGTCATTAACGACTAGGAAGGCCCGCTGACGACCAATATCCACGATCAGCTTTCGGTCAGACTCCCTCTCAACCTCTAGCAGGGCATGATTGATGAAGGCGTCGCCATGAGCATCCCGATAACTGGAACGGTAAACCGGTCGAGGCGTGGGTTTCTCGGCCTGCTTCTTACGGGCCTCTATCCGCGCCTGGTGCTGGGCGCGAATCCTCTGAAACAGCCCTGCCTCAGCTGTTGGAACGAACTGGCTGACAAGCAATCCTGCGACAATGAGGAACACCGAGGGCCCTCGAGTCCGCGCAAAAGCAGGCGCAGCCAAGACAGGAATCAACGGTTCTTTATTTCTCATGGTCGATATTTTCTAATTTAATTTACCACAAGAATAGCAAGTTGGATGCCGTTTTCTTGCAAAAGGATCGCCGACAACACGATTTTAGAAATAAAAAGCTGAGACAGAGGTCAGTTTGGGCAAATCAGAAAGAACGCGTTTATTTTGACCGTTTTTGTTCCGACTAAAAACGAAGACACGATTCGTGCTAGCAACCGCCTATTTTAGAGGGCCAAATGCGATTAGTCTTGCCGTGCCTGACCGAATATGGCGAAACTTAAACTTGCCACCCAAGTTGAAATCCAGCATACGTTCCTACGATGCAAGCTCCCTCCACCACGCTGCTGGCCCCCCTCCTCGCAATTGGCCTCTCTGCTGCGCCCGCACTTCCTGCCCAAGACGTTCCGCTACTGAGTCGAATTTTCGGGAATGCCTCTTTTTCAAGCTCTTCATCTTTAACCACCAAAGAGAAACGAGTCGAGATCAACCTGACCACCCAGCAGCTAAAGGCCTACCAGGGAAGGCGGTTGGTCATGCAAACTAAGATAAGCTCAGGTAAAAACCGCGGCACGCCCACCGGTAGCTTTCGTGCTGGTCCCTACAAAAACAAGGAGCACTACTCCAGTCTTTACGACAACGCGCCAATGCCTTGGAGTATTCAGGTCACCGGGCATATTTTTATTCACGGCTACAGCATTGTTCCCGAATTTCCAGCGTCTCACGGATGTATTAGAGTCCCCATCTCAGGAAGAAATCCAGCCAAACGCCTTTTTGAATGGCTCGATGTGGGAACCCCAATCAAAATTGCTTACTAGATCTTTTACCGATCGAGTAGCTAGCGACGACTGCGAGCCGCCCGCTCCAGCAGCTGGTCGTAGACTTTGCGCCGCTCACTCATGCCAAGACCCTGGTTTCTGAGGCCAATCATGTGCCGGTTGATAGCTTCTCTCTGTTCTGAAGAAACAGCTGAAAGTCTACTGACCAGTTCAGGTGTGACTCTACTGTAGCCGTCAAAAGTGGCCTCATTTTTAAAATTCTTAGCCATTTCCCTCGCTTCGCTAAGATCCTTTTCAGATAAACGCCGGTTTCCGTTTACTATCCCACTGCCGGGAATGGCTATTAGAGGCGTTTTTTTGTAGCGAATCGAAACTACCTCCCCACCCCCGGCCTGAATCTTTGCTGTGATCGATTCTAGATCAGCTTCATCTCCTGCCAGGCCAACCAACTGCCAACCCTCCGAATTAACAATTTCGGTCACTAGATGTGTCTCCGTTGTTGCCGTATCAAATAAAGTGGCAAAAACCACCCCCTCGATTCGCGCTATCCCTGTCAGAACAATCGAATCTGATAGCAGAATAGTACGGCGAAAGGGTGAGTTATCTCGAATCGCTTGGAACGCAGAATCAGAAAGTGGTTCGGGAAGATATTGTGCAAAAGGAGGGCGCTCTCCCTGCTTGGCCAATCCATTTTCTTGAGCCGATCCCGATCCTGCCACAACGAAAACAAACAGGCTCAGCAGCGTTGATTGGCTGCTCACAACCCACCGCACAAACCTTGAAAACGAGATAAATGAAACCATCGCTCGGAGCTTACGCATACCGCCAAGAGAAAATCGGAAACTTTCTTAATATTCTCATCACAATAGCTGGCTTTAACTCGCAACACTACTTCGACATCCCGTTGGCGGACACTTCGTGGCACAAGAGCGCATCAATCTCAGCACATCCTACTATGGCCGACCAAAGACAGGAGGCTTCCAATCTTTTGGTAGTTTCCCCTGAGGGCGAACACCATAAGCTTCCGCTGGTATAGGATGATCTTCGGATTTTTCGAGAGGAAGGTCGTCGGGGAGATGCTTGATACGAAGATCCTTAAATTGAATTTTCATGGCCGGACCCACGTGGACCTGCATCGCGAGAACACCTTCCAGCGAACGCCCCTTCTCATCGAAATCAAGAAGGTTGGCTGTTTGATGACCATCGATCCAGTGCTGATGATGATTACCTCTTACCACGACCCGATACTCGTACCACTCGTCTGGAGCAAAATCTCTCACCGGCATTGTGCCGACGACCCATGGCTGGCCACTTTTGTCGACGATGACCTTCTCCCCGGTATGAGAGAGAATCCGCCTGCCTTTTTCCTCATAAAGCATCCCATTGTAATTGGGGTTTTTCGCCACGATATCGCATTGGTAGCCAGTCACAATATCGAGACCGCGATCCGGAGCAGGATGCCCCCGATATTGGATGCCGCTGTTGCCGCCTTCACTGACCTTGACCATCATGCGAAGGTCAAAGTTTCTAACTGTCGAACCCTTCCAGGTAATAAAGCGATTCATCTTTAGCGAACCGTCCGTGACACCCGTAAGAACCCCGTCCTTCATTGACCAAAAAGCCGGATCACCGGCCCATTTGTTCAACCGGCTGCCAGTAAGTAGGCGCTGGAACCCGTCCTCGTTCGGCTTCTCTGTAACAACAGCTGAAGCCTCAGGATAAAGAGGCGACGAGTAAGAGAACTTCCCCGGCAGAGCTAATGGACCACCCAATTCTTCCACTCGCCCTCGTGTCCGATCGCGCATCTCCTTGAGCATCGGCGCATACTCCGGATCATCAGCGAGATTGACGAGTTCATCAGGATCATTTTTCAGATCGTGGAGAAACTCATGATCATAGTCGAAATAGTTCACATATTTGAAGTCCCCATTGCGAATGCAGTCATAGGAAGGGATTCTGCTTCGAACAGCGACATGTTCATGGAAGCTTTCAGTTCGCCAGTCTTCTGGAGTTGCTCCCTCAACCAACGGCTTCAGGCTGTGCCCTTGGTAAACATCAGGAATCTCAATGCCTGCCCAATCAAGGAAAGTAGACGGTAAATCCAGGTTGAGAGCGATCGCATCGCTAACCTTCCCCTGCTCTCTTTCGGGAACGCGAGGATCGTAAACAACGAGGGGAACTCTAAGGGACTCTTCGTAGTGAGACCATTTCCCGGCAAACCCGCGATTTCCCATATGGAATCCATTGTCTGCCGAATAGAGAATGATGGTGTTATCAGCCAACCCCGCTTCCTCAAGTGCCTCCTGGAAACGCCCGATTGCCCTATCAATCCCACTTACCATACGATAATAGGCACGAATATTAGTTTGGTATTTCTCCTCAGTGTTCCATCTCCAGAAATAACGTTCGCGATTTATGGTTGTCTGAAGGAATTTTGGCTGTGATTCAAAAATCTCAGATGTATCGAGACGCGGTGGGGCGATCACAATGTCCTCATACATTCCGTCCACTGCACGAGGCCAGGGAAAATGCCCAATTCCCGGCCTTCGATCGCTATCCTCCGCATGGCAAGCATTAAACCATAGGTTCAGGGCAAAGGGCTTTCCCTTGGGTAGGCGCTGAATGAAGTCAATCCCCCGGTCGACGATTAGCTCTGTCTCATGGCGCAGGGAGCCATCTGGCAATTTCTTGTAGAATGGATTTCGGGCAATCGCTTCAAACTCATCAAAATGATCTTCTTTCACAAAACCCTTGGGCATCTTGGCATGCCACTTTCCGAAGTAGCCAGTCCGATAGCCGTTAGCCCGGAGGATATCAGGGTAAAGATTTTCAACCGCCTTCGGGGTAGCTTGCTCAGGATTTTCAGCGGTGCTGAAGCTTCGCCCGGTTAACCCAGTCAGGATCGTAGTTCGACTGATCCAGCAAATTGGGTGACTGACGAAGGAGTTCTCGAAACGGATTCCGCGTTCGGCCAAGGCATCAATATTCGGAGTTTGCACCACCTCGTTACCGTAGCAGCCAAGCGTGCTGGTGGTCTGGTCGTCAGCAAAAAAGAATACAATATTTGGAGGCGTCTCACTCCGAAGACCGAGAGGCTGCAAAATAAGTCCGATGAGAAGAAAGAAGATAGATTTCAAGGCAACGAAAGGTTGGGTTGGTGACAAAGCAGGTTAAAATGGTTTGCGCGGATCAATAGCACGGATCGACCTCTATTTGCAACGGCGCGTCCAAGTTAACATTTTAATGCGCGTAAAATTGAGCGTGTTTAGCATGAGAGGCCCATGCCATTCTGGAACTACCCGAGCATCCTCTCAATCGACGGCAGGACTGCCACTTCCGCTTCACTTCCACTTCGCCCCCGCTTCAAAATTCGGCGGCCGGAGCTAAGTCATTGCCTCAGCAAAACTCACCTCAGCCTTACGCATACTCTATTGAGTCCTGCTTTGCCTAACGCATTTAGAATGATACTCACAAAAACTTTCGTCCCTTGAGAAGCTGTCAGCACGTCGCTCGATTCCGAGCAGTTACACCCACAGTCAACCTTCGTCAGCGAGAACTGCCAGCTTCCTTCTCCGACTTTTCCCGCTCCGGTCGGGGCTTCCTGAGCAATCCCCTCTCGACCGCCTCTCGCTTCTTTTCCGCTTCTTCCCGCGAGATCTTTCCACTTTCCTCGGCAGCACCAATCAGCCCCATGGCCTCTTCCCTCTTCAAATTCAGCTGAATTTCACGAATTTCCAATCCCAATTCCTTCATTCGATTACGAGCTTCCTCCGGCAAAATTTCTCCTTCCTTGAGAGCCGCTTCGATATGCCGTCTCTCTTGCATCATTTTTTCAGCGATGCTGCGATGCTTCCGGTGACGTTCAAGAGATTCGAGCTTGAGTTGCCCATCCTCCTCGGAGATCTTCCCACTTTCTACCGCTTCCATAATCTCCCATTGCTCATGACGCTCTCGATGAATGATTTCGGGGTAGTCCTCGTGTTCGGCCCTCTCGTCATATCGTTCCTCGGAATCTTCCTCAAAATGGCGCTCTGAATCAGCAAACAGGTCACGCAAGTATCCCATAACATCAGCCGCGTCGCCAGGAGCCACTTGGTGATCACGAACCGCTCTAAGAAGCAACTCTTCGATTGCACGGTAGCGTTCATCGGGAGTTTCTTCGCAAATCGCGCTCCCCGTGAGAACAACCAGTCCTGCACTCAGAACTAAGGCGCTAATCTTTTGATTTTTTCTTACTCTCATACTGCTATTCTCTAAGACGACAGGAATTACTCGCGCTTATCCAGCAAATACTTTGACTTTCTCGCCAACAACCTCACTTAAAGATCTAGCACTACATGCCAGCTATTATTCTGTCATTTTGAGCATTCCTA
Organism: Akkermansiaceae bacterium UBA1506; assembly: GCA_002323995.1. Lineage (GTDB taxonomy): Bacteria > Verrucomicrobiota > Verrucomicrobiia > Verrucomicrobiales > DEV007 > Arctic95D-9. The sequence goes on from DCQY01000013.1 coordinate 10,608, forward strand.
ACGCTTGATCTTCCTTTCGCAGAGAATTAGTCTTATGAGTCTGCAATGGCCGGTGAATGTCTCATAATCGGATCCACAGGCTTTCTTGGCTCACACCTGGCTGGCATTCTAGCTGAGAGTGGAATTTCCTTTGATTGCCTGAACCGTCATCCCCCTGCGAATCCTGGCCATACACCTCAACAATCCTTCGCATGGGAAGAATTTGGCTCAATCAGCGACGACTACGCTTCTGTTTTCCTAACCGCAGCGACGGTTCCCCATGACAAGACTCAGTTTTCTTCTGAGCTCAACGCTGCCAATGTAATTCTGCCTTATCGGGTGGCTGAACACTTTGCAAAATCAAAGCTAATTTTTGCGTCAAGCGCATCCGTCTACGGAACACCCTCTGGACTTCCGATTAAAGAAACGACCTCTCATCACCATCTCTCGGCCTACGGATATTCAAAATTGGCCGGCGAGGTTGCTATTCAGCACCATCACGACTGGCGAATATTGAGATTTTCATCACTCTATGGCGAAGGCATGAACGATTCCACATTCATTCCAAGAATCCTCTCTGATGCCATCCTGCGGAGGCGCATCACGCTGGCAGGAAACGGAGAACGACAGCAAAACTACCTTCACGTAAAGGACGCCTCTTTGATGCTACTTTGTGCGGCGAAAAGCAAAACTTCCGGTATCTTCAATGCTGTCAGTCCTCGATCGCATTCGAACCTTGAAGTAGCCAATCTCATCTGTGAAAGTTTTCCCGAAACCAAGATCGCTTTTTCCGGCACAGACAGCTCACCCTCGTTCGTTTATGATCACTCCAAGTGGTCTCAACAGATGTCCTTCCAGCCTTCCGTTTCTTTCGAAAACGGATTGAATTCCCTTATCCAGCATGCCTCCCAACCAAACTAAAAAGGTTCTCGTCACGGGCATCGGAGGAAATGTGGGACAAGGTATCCTCAGGAATATCCGCAAGTTTTACGGAGATAAAATCTACGTCCTTGGAACCGATCTGAGCCCCACAACTGCCGGACAATTCTTTTGCGACGAAACCGCCCAACTTCCTATCTACTCTGCGCCTCGCTTTATCGATGATCTAAAAAGCCTGTGTAAAAGAGAAGAAGTCGATCTTATCATCCCGGCAACCGATGGTGAAGTTGTGTCCATTGGGAAGCACGCAAACGATCTTCCCGACTTTGTTGGGTCCCCAACTTCCACAACCTCGATGTGCCTCGATAAATTCGAAAGCTTCAACCGCTTTCACAATGCTCAACTTCCGTTTGCTGATTCCTGCCTTCCGTCTACCTACGATGATCGGTGGGATCAGTTCGTGGTTAAACCGCGCGAAGGCAGAGGGTCAAGGGACATTTATTACCTGACGCAATGGGATAACCAGTTCGATGACACTTTCGTGATTCAGGAACACCTTGTGGGGCAGGAGATCACAATCGCATTTTATCGCAGTCGATCGGGAAACATTCTTGGCCCTTTGACTCTGCAGCGGGAACTTCATTCAGGTATGACTTGGAAGTGCTCTGTCACTGAAAAGTTTTCGAAGCAAGTCGATACGCTGATTCGCGCTTTCAACCGATCCTTTGAGGTCATCGGACCCTGCAATATACAAGCGGTTGCAACATCAGAAGACACTATTATCCCTTTCGAACTAAACTGCCGATATTCAGGGACAAACTCATTTAGATCCCACTTTGGATTCAGTGATGTAAAATACGGTATCGACGAATTCCTCTTCAATATTGAACCTGAACCTGAACCCATTACTAGCGGTTCGGCGTTACGCCTCGTTATGGACCTAGTTTATCCCGAAACTCCTCTCGACCAAGTCGGCCCTGGAAACAAAGATGGTCTCATTTTCTGATTTTGCCAAGATATGGAAAAGCTCTTAAGCCTTGTCGTACCGGTTTACAACGAAGAGGAATGCATCCTCGAGTTCATTTCGCAGGTAAGAACCGAACTCGTGAACTCTTCGGTAAGCTACGAGCTGGTTTTTGCGGACGACGGTAGCAATGACAATACGGTCTGTCTGATTCGCGATGAAATAGAAAACGATTCGCGAATCCGGTTGGTCGAACTCTCCTACAATCACGGCAAGCAGGCCGCACTAACGGCGGCAGTCACCTATGCAAAAGGAGACTACCTACTCTACATGGATCCAGATCTGCAAGACCCGCCCGAAGAGATCGCCAGGTTCATCTCCAAGATTGAGGAAGGATATGACCTTGTCTTTGGGGTCAGGGAATCCGTGGAAGCCAGCTTTGTTGCTTCTGCTTTTTCGAAGGCTTTTTGGTTTATACTAGATGTATTCACCGGACTCAAGCTTCCACGCCCCCTTGCTGTAATGCGCATTTTTAACCGAGAATTTGCTAATCGCTTTTTAAGTTACAAGGAATCAAACCGCTTTATTGAGGGGATTTTCATGCATATCGGAATGCGACAAGCTACTCTCAAAATTAAACATCGCCCACGCTTTGCCGGCGTATCAAAATACAATTTTGCAAGAAAGCTCCGACTGGCCAAAGATGCGATACTCGATTATTCCGAACTTCCTCTTAAGCTTGCAACGCGCGTCGGTATCATCCTTGTGATCACAAGTTTGCTTGCGGTTCTCACGCTGACGATACTGCGGCTCTTCTTCATCGATTTTCAGCTGGGATGGCCTTCATTGATCTGCACCCTGTGGTTTGGTTTCGGCATCAACTTGTTATTTCTCGGAGTGATTGGAAGCTATGTCGGTAAGATCTATTCCGAATCCAAACATCGGCCCCTTTTCTCAACCCAACGATTGACCAATATTAAGCAGTCATGAAGCGTCTTGCCATTGCCGGAGGTGGTGATCTTGGGCGTCAACTCGCCCACCTTGCGGTTCAGATTGGGGGCTATCAGCCCATGCTCTACGATGACACATTGGAGATCGCCGAGGGATCCGGAGACTATCCCGTTCAGGGGAAAATTGCTGATATCGCAGAACACTTCCAAGCAGGTGCTGTCGATGCCTTCATTATTGGCATTGGTTACAAACACATGACAGAAAGAGACCGCCTTTTTCGCCACCTTTCTAAAACCGTCCCGGCGGCAACGCTCGTTCACCCGACGGCGTTTATAGACCCGGATGCCTCAATCGATTCGGGAACAGCTCTACTGGCGGGATGTATCGTCGACCAAGGGGCTTCGGTCGGAAAAAACTGCTATCTCAATCCAGGATGCTTGATTTCGCATCATACCCACATCTCTGACAATGTCTTCATGGGACCCAGGGTGACGCTAGCCGGTTTTGTTGACGTTGATCCCCACTGCTTCCTCGGTATTTCAACAACCGTGATTGATAACGTAAAAATCGCGCAAGGAGTTCATACGGGAGCAGGGGCAGTCGTTACCAACAGCATTAGTAACCGGGGTCTTTACCTCGGAGTTCCTGCTAAGATAAAAAATATCTAATGAGAAAGGCCCTGCTTAATTTGCACTGCAGCCAAACTTCGGGGATAGGGTTGTCACTTTTTAGAATCTTGTTTGCCCTTGTTGTCTTCGCAGAAGTCTGCCAAATCATCTACCTTGAGGGCTTGATTTTCAAAAATCTTCCGCCTTTCCAAGTTTCTGAGACAGATCCAACCTTTTTCCTAGTCGCTTGGTTGGGTGTTCTCGTAGCCTTGGCGGCTGGATTCCACGTTAAAATCGCGGCGATTTGTAACTACCTACTGACCCTGGCATCGCTGGGGACGTTCACAAGTTTTGAGTATCATCTCGACTATGCAATCATAGGACTGAGCTTTCTTATCTTGTTTATACCAAGCTACGATCCTCTTTCGTTGGACAGATTTCTATACCGAAAAAAAAGAGCAAAAACACCGAACTCCAGCTTCCCGCTCGGTTACAACTTGCTCCTCTTGTTTTTAGGAGCAGGGATAGTCTACTTCGATTCGATCTTCCACAAGATTGCCTCTCCCATGTGGATGGCTGGGCTTGGGATGTGGCAACCCGCCTCACTACCCTTCGCGGCAGGCCTTGATCTTACCCCCTTATTAAATCAGAAGTGGCTAATGCTCTCATTGGGTTACCTAACCCTCATATTCGAAACTGTATTTTTATTCCTCCTCCCATTTCGAAAAACTCACGCCGCCTTGGTTACAATTGGCTTCGGGCTGCACGTTGGCATTGTCTTGGCATTTCCCATTCCGTGCTTCGGACTTGGAGTTGCCGCGCTCTACTTTTTGCTGATACCAGACCATTGGTATCTCAGACTTCTTAAGAAAACGGAGTTTGCGGAAAGATACTGCGACATCAAGGGTGAGGTTATCACTCAAAAACACACTCGGTTCCCAGTAAATCTTAAACTGGGACTCACCTTCGTAGGAGTGACGCTACTGCTGCAATTTTTTTGCCTGTTCGAAAGCCCTACCGGAAGAAAATTCATAGCAGAGAAATTTCCGGAGAAGGCGCAGCAAATCCATAACTTCTCAACCTCTGTAATTGGCTATTCCACCCCACTATTGGGCATCCACCCGCATGGGGTATTCATGGACTGGCACTTCAGCGGCTACAATCATATCGTGTCGGTGACACACAGATCTCCAGACGGGGTCAAAACTCGTCTTCCCCTCATTGATGAGAGAGGAATGCCGACTGGCCTAAACGTTGGGAGATTCTGGGTCTATTACACTTTCCGCGTCAATGCCCCGAATCTCAATTCACAGGCTCTAGCTGCGAGACTCCGAGACATCACCATATTTTGGGCGCGGAAAAATTCAATTAACCTTCTCGACGACACCTTTGAGATAATGGTTAAAAAAGTCGACTCACCAAGTGGTTGGGAAAAAGACTTTCTGCGACAACAGTCAAAGCGGCCGTGGCAGAAAGCTGGCGAACTAGTTTGGAGAAATCGCCAAGTGTCCGTCACAATGAAGGACATCGAATCTCTCTAACACTCAAACATCTTCACCGCAGCCAACACCTCTTCCTGTTCCTCAACAGAGAGATTATAGTACATAGGCAACCTTACCAACCTGCGGCTCATATCCGATGTGACAGGGCAAGGATCAGCATTCTGTCTTTTCCTGATAAATTCTGACTCATGGAGCGGAAGGTAATGGAAAACCGCACCAATCCCTTTGCCTCTCATCACATCAATGAATCGATTCCTTGCATCTTCTGACGGCATGATCAGATAAAACATATGAAACGACTGTTGGCGACCATCAGGGATAAAGGGCAGGCGAACATCACTGGCCGACGCCCAATTCTTCAGTTCACTATAATAACGGTTCCAAATCTCTCCACGCCGAGCGGTAATTTCCTCACGGCGCTGCAACTGCCCTAACAAAACAGCAGATAGAATGTCAGATATCACATAACTGGATCCCAAATCCTTCCAACCATACTTATCAACCTCACCGCGGAAAAATTGACTGCGATCAGTTCCCTTATCGCGCACAATCTCAGCTCGCTCAATTAGATCTTCACGATTGAGCAGTAACGCTCCCCCTTCGCCACAGGTGAAATTTTTCGTTTCGTGGAAACTCTGGGTCGCAAACGTTCCCGATGTTCCTAATGGCTCACCCCGATATGAAGCGAAAAGACCATGTGCATTGTCTTCAGCTACCTCAATTCCTGTTCTGCCGGCAATTTCCATGATGGCTTCCATTTCGCAGGCGACTCCAGCATAATGCACGGGGACGATCAGTCTCGTTTTTTCGTTCACGAGGGACTCCAGTAATGATTCGTCGAGGTTTAAGGTGTCAGACCGAATATCGCAGAAACGTATCGTTGTCCCTCTCAGGGCAAAAGCATTGGCGGTCGAGACGAAGGTGTAAGACGGAACGATCACCTCATCACCGGGTTTCAGGTCGAGCAGCAGGCCAACCATTTCCAGAGCATGAGTGCAGGATGTTGTCATTAAGGCCCTGCGGCACCCGACGACCTCCTCAAGAAGAGTTTCACATCTTTTCCCGAACGGCCCGTTTCCAGCGCACTGCCCGCTCTTCACCGCCTCGGAAATCAAATCAAGATTTCCGGGCAGTTCGATTTGCTTATTAAAAGGGATTCGGACGGCAGGCATAGTATGAACAGGTGGATTCTAACATGGCATGTCTCCAGAAAAAATCTCGATCCTTTGCCAATAAGAACCTGTATTGTTGATTGCACCGTCAAATGAACTGCTTGATCTTTCGCATGAGTAAGTCAAGATCCACCACTCCGCATCGCCACCTGAAAGCTCACTGTTTCATCACCCCATGACTTCCGAATCGAAACTTCCGGCGGGAATTTTGTGGGGCTTATTGAGCCTCTGTGTTCTTTACATAGCGGTTCTATGCACTTCTCCGATCAAAGACGGGGATATTTGGTGGCAGATGGCTTACGGCAAATTCGCGATCGATAACGCAACCCTCATTGCGGACCATGGCGCCTTTACCTGGACAACGACCGAAGGCGGAATCATCTATTGCTGCTGGCTAGCCCAGATTCTCCTGTATTCTCTCCATTCTCTGGGAGGAACCGAGCTCCTCTTTGCATTCAAATATTTTTCAGCGTTGCTGTTTCTCGCTGCTCTCCTCGATATAGCAAAAAGAGAGAGACTCCTGAGCAACCCCCTCGTTTGGGCCCTCTGGTTGACAGGGATGGCAATGGCCAACCATTCCGGTCCTGTTCTTAAACCTGAAATCTTTTCGTTCATCGGCATGATTGCTCTGAACTACCTTTGGTATCGGGTAAGATTGTCTCCTAACAAGAACTCTAAACTACCCTACCTCTTCCCCTTGATCATCCTTATCTGGGCGAACAGCCACGGGGGTGTCATCTTTGGAGCAATCTTCATTTGCTTGATGTGGCTCGGGGAAATGATGAATTCTCTCTTTAGCCTAAGTCAGAGGCTTCCCACAGGAACCCTCCGACACCTTTTTATCGGCTCGATTCTTTCAGCAGCAGCTCTTTGCATCAATCCATACGGCGCTGATTATCCTAGGCAGTTAGCAGAGACCTTGCTCGGATCAAGCCTAGAGGAGCTTAAAACAATTTCAGATTACCAAACCGCGTTTTCAAGCCAGGGTAAACTACTGCACCTGCCTGAATTCTTTTTTCTTGGGGTCTCTTTTCTCATCGCACTATTGATCTCGGTATTCAGGAGTCGGTCGATAAATTGGGTCTTTGTGCTCACTAATTTATTCTTTGGCTTCCTCTATTGCTACATGCTCCGCACCACATACTTCTGGGGCGTCACTTTGGCTTTCACGAGCGTCTACACCCTTTCCTTCGCCTCCGTGCCGCTGAAGACACCCACCAGAAAACTGAGGCTGAGCTATCTCGCTGCACCACTATTGATTAGCACTTTCGTCTCAATCACAATCCTCTACGAAAAAACGAGTCAACCTGTTCTCAATCGCTGGTTTGGCTACGGGATGTCGATGACCAATCCGGTCGAGGAGGCCCACTACATCCGTGACAATCTTTCCGCGTTCAAACTTGGTAATGATTACGACTCGGGAGCCTACCTTTTGTGGGCCCTCTACCCCGAGCAGAAACACATGATCGATCCAAGATATTTCCCGTTTAAGACTTGGTATGCCGAATACTACAACGCACTCAAAGGGCAAGACACACAGCAGTTTGTAAACAAAATGAACTGCGATGTTTGGTGCATTGGTTTCCTGCATCGCGAAGCTGTCGACTGGTTCCAAAAGTCACCCGATTGGAAACCTCTCTTTTACGGAGCGCGAGCTGTCGTTTTTGGAAGAAAAGATCTCGTATTTGAAGATACCGGTTCTCTCGGTGGCGAGGAGGTCGAAAACATCCGCATCCTCGGGAGAGCCCTCCACGTCCTCACCTTCGCGATCAATATCAATGACTGGGAAAATGCGAACCGGATCTATCGTGGGGCAAAGAACAACTTTCCCGGTGAGAGAGCCATTCGCGATTCCAAGAGGGTTCTCGAAGGCATTTACGCCTACAACAGTCGCGATTTTGAATCTGCCGCTTCTTATCTCAATATTCAAAAAGAAGGAGCCTTTTTTAGGAGTAACGGGATACTCCTGAAAACCTACCTGCAACTCACGGTGCAGAAATGGAACGAGAAATCAGATACTGAAGCTTTTACCTATGCTCAGGCAGCCCTCTTGACAGGAAACAAAGATATTCTTGCCCATTACAACTATGGGGTATTAGGAGGCTACCTATCATCGTCAGGGCAAAAACTCCAAGTTGCCCCCAACCTTCCCTCGTGGGAAGAATCCTTAGGATTCTTTCTCGAGCACTACCAGAAGGTAGGCGGAATTCCGTCCCAAACCGCAGACATCGCTCGTTCAATGCTAGGTGATGGCATCAAGGTAGCTCCGTCATTAATGAATCCCTCTCTGCCCCCTGAAGATAAAATAAAGACCTTCCAGGAACTCCTTGTTGAACTTCGCGAGGAACATTGATCCTTCGAATTATGTCAGAGCCATCCCCCAATATTCATTCGTCATCGAACAGTGATCCGATGTTCTATGGCGTTTTGGGAGATGATCAGACCACATCTCTAGAGAAGCTTGAAAAATACACTGGGATCGTTGAGTGGAGTTACCTCAAACCACACTACAAAAACGAAGCACTCATCTTCGTAGATCTGTCGCTTTCAATTACTGAAGTCGG
>DCQY01000003.1 GCA_002323995.1 Akkermansiaceae bacterium UBA1506
TGCGTTCAGGAGAGCATTCTTAGTAACGTCTGACCCAATCGTGACATCACTCGGGTCGAGTAATAGCGTTCCGGCATTTCCACTGGCCGAGAGTGTGGACACGAGTCCATCAAATTTGAGATTCCGCAGTCCGGATACCTCCACAAAGCCCCCGTTGCCGACTCCGTAGGCTTCGGCACGAATCTCCCCGTTAAACGTAGTATCACCATCTGACCAAATAACCACGGAGCCCGCATTGCCAATTTCGCCATCAGCGATAACAAGTGAACCTTGGGAAACTTCGGTCAAACCGGAGTTAGAAAGTCCGGCGTCATTCCCCTGAAAGCCGCCTCCTATACGAACGTCCCCGCCATCCAACCTGCCGGAGGCGTTGATCGCTGAAGTCGAACCGATAGAAACGCCGGCACCAGTGACATCGACAGCCCCACCGTTTCCAACGGACCCAGATGCATTAACAGTTCCGGAAATCGTGGAAGCTGATGCTGCGATAAGAGACGCAGTTCCACCGACTGAGCCACTCACATCGACAGTGGCCTCACCACCAACAACAACGTTGTTGGCAACTACACTAACATCACCACCCACTTGTTCATTAATGCCAGCAGCATCGAGAGCACCTGCCTCAAGAAGCACGGAACCTGCTTCGACATCTATTTGTCCGCCGCTTCCGTTCTGATTGCGCGCGCTGATCGTCCCCGTGTTCAAAATGGTCCCCTGGCCACCGGCGCTCAACATGACGCGACCATCGCGAACGCTGGCTCCTGTCGCACGAACGATCCCCGTGTTTTGGATAGCGAGGCCGTAGGCATTCCCAGTCGCTTCAAATTCCACTGCCGCCGCATCGATTGAGCCGGAGTTATCGACGCCCACCGCACCACCAGGAGCGGCACCCTGAACCGAAATACTTGCCCCTGAGATACCTTGCTCCACCAGTATATCGCCACCAACCCCGAAAGCCACGGTGCCATCTGGAGCGCTTACTGATCCAGCGTTCTGAAGGAAGTTACCCAGAAACACCACGTCTCCGCTGGAACTGCTAACCGCACCGTAGTTTTCTATACCATTTCCCGCACTGCCCTGAAAACGATTGGATCCGCCGTTAAGGAAATCACCGTCATCGACGTTTAGGGTCGACATGGTCAACATCCCTGCGACGTCGACAACCCCATTTGGCCCCACGACGATCCCGTTGGGGTTGACCACAAGAATAGAACCGTTGGCATTCAGGGTCCCGTATATGGCCGATGGATCACCGCTCACAACTCGGTTCAATGCCACCGAGTCTGCCCCGGGCTGATTAAAGGTCGTCACCTCTCCCGGCGCGATTGAGAATCCCTGCCAGTTGATCACTGCCGCCTGACTACTTTGGTTGATATTGAGGTTGGCTGTCCCAAGCCCTTGGAAGTTAGCACCGCCGGCTACCACATTCGGACCGACAGGATTAGCCTTGAGGGGCACGGGAAAAGTGGAGAGCCCGGGCAAAAGGGCCGCCAATATCAGCGCCTTGGTTTTAAGGCTTCTGCGAAGAGTAGGTGCAAGTGGCTTCATTATAAATTCGGGGGGGTAGACAACGCTAATGGTAAGGTTCTCACCAGAGGAGATCTTCCGCAAGAGTTTAACCCATAATGGAATGACAGCATACAGCGAGGTTGTAAATCCAAAACTCAGGATTTTTAACTCATTTCCAACCTTTTTTTAACTCAAGAGAGAGACGGGACATCGATTCAAACAGTTTCCCGCCGATTCGATGTGCTAATTAATTCTAGCGACCGGCTTAAAATCTTATAATTGTGGTAATTTTCAATCCATTGAGGCGATTCCCCGACTTGGCTGCCTCCTTAACATTTCCGAATTATTTTTCGCTCCCGATCCCGAAACTGCTATTTACTTTTGCTCCCGGCGTAAACACTGCTGATACCTCCAAACTGAGGATACCAGTCCGCGGAATCAAATCCATTATTAACGATCAAATCCTGCATGGCTTGTCCTGAGGGAAAACGTTCAATCGAGTCGCCAAGATAGGCGTAGGCCTCTCGATTGCCTGTCAGCCACCCCGCGAAAACAGGCAGAATACGATGAAGGTAAAATCGATAAGGCCGATTTAGAATTGGGTTAGTGGGCAGCGAAAAATCAAGGACAACCAACAAGCCCCCGGGTTTCAAAACCCTCGAGAACTCGGTAATTGCCGCGGCCCAGTTTGATATGTTCCTCAGTCCGTAGCCAATGGTGAGAGCATCGACCGAATGATCAGGCAAGGGAAGTGCGAGACCATCAGCGACGATTAGATCTTTCAAGCCCCTCTTTCGAGCTTCAGCCAACATTGGGGCGCAGAAATCAGCGCCAATGACCCGAGCTCCAGGTGAGCCCCTTTGAACTTCGGCTGCCAGATCTCCACTCCCTGTCGCAACGTCCAGCACCACGCCGGGACGTGTCTCCGCCACGAGTCGCGATACTTTTTTACGCCAGATTATATCAATCCCAAAGCTGAGCACATGATTTGCCAGAACATATCGCTTCGCGATCGAAGAGAAGGCTCGGTGGACAAACAAAGGATTCTGGTCTTGTGACTCGGAGGCCATCTGATGCCGCGCCCTCGTGCGCGGAAAATGAGAAGTGCTCACGAGAGGAATCGAACCTCCACGGGTTTAACCCCACTAGAACCTGAATCTAGCGCGTCTACCAATTCCGCCACGTGAGCAGCTAAAAATTTGGGCGCTAAGAAACACCTAAAATTTTCGATGACAAACGCTTTTATTTGCCGTTCCAAAGTTTAACTGAGAGAATTCACGAATCAAGACATCGTCAGCGACAGAATCAAAACTTTCTACCATCCGTTTCTGGTTGGACGCCGAATTTCGGTCGGCGCAAGAGCAAATGTCACTGGATCAGGCCACCTTCGAAATGGCTCGAAAATCGCGAATCGCTACAGTTCGATTTTATCATTGGAACCACCCCGCAACAACCGTCGGATACTTTCACCAGTTCTCTAGCACTGAAGTATTTGAGCCTTTTCCCATTCGCCGTTTCACGGGAGGAGGCTTAGTGGAGCACGGCGAAGATGCCACGTTTGCTCTCGTCATCCCACCCGACAGCGCCATCTCTCGGCAGCCTGGGGAGGAACGATATCGGTGGGTGCACACGGCTCTCACCAACGCACTGCTCGAGGCAGGCGTCGCGGTCAAACTTGAGTCTTCCCCCATGCCTCCATCAAATGGGCCCTGCTTCCATACGCCGGTCACATGGGATCTCCTCAACTCAGAAACAGGTGAAAAACTTGGTGGGGGCGCTCAGCGACGCTCCTACGGGCTGGTCATGCATCAGGGAAGCGTTCGCCTACCTGCCACTATGCGCCAACCTGACTCTCCGTGGATTCAAGACTTCCTTCGTTCTCTCGCGGATACCATTGAGCCTCTTCATCAAGAAGAAATTCAGCAGTTGATCGAAGATGCACAACACTGGAGGTCCCAGCGCTTCGCCACCAGAGAATGGAATCGGTGGCCCAGTCTCGAAGAAGTCTGAGTCACGTCAATTTTGTTGTGTGACATCCCGCATTTTGTGGTAATAGGAAATTTCGGTGAAGTTCGGGGTCGGTCGTTTTCGAACTCCCTTGTTCAACTCCACCGCTCACTGGATCAATTCATGCAGAGCAGGTTTACGTTCGAACTAGATGGAGAAGACTGCCGAGTGGAGAGGGAAAATACCCATCGCACGCTCGCCGGGTTTCTCTCGGAGTTGGACCCATGCTTCGCTCATTTCGCTAATGATGCCTCATGGCGTGGGGGCCACTTAGTGGTTCTGGGAGATCTCAAAGGAGATCGTCACCGGTTTCGGGCCGTCGATGCTCAATTACTCATGCTACCGATGCTTTCGGGGCGGCAAGTTTGGACTCCAGAGGGGATCCGAAACGCAGAACCTGATCACCCTGTGAACCTCGCGCTGCACAATGGTCACCTTGAGTGTGGTCGAGCTCGGGGAGACGCTGTAGTTGCTCTCATGTTTGAAGGTTACTACAGGCCCGATCTGCGGCGTCACGTTCAGTCAAATGATCAATTTGATGCCATCATTACCCGCAGTGCGAACATTCCAGCGATACGAGAGGTTGCAGCGCAGGTATTTGCCTCCGCCGCACAACTCCGCAATGAATATGGCAACAAAGTTACGGAGTCAGACGAAGAGAGCACTGAGCGACTAGAAAACAAAGACATCTTCGAAGACCGGTTCACCAAAAGCTTATTTGATCTTAAGTCACGGGCTTTCCTCTCCTACGTCGACGACTCCAAGCGTCGATTCCATCAACCTAGCAACTTAGTCGAACTACTTAAGTTGAAGCGGGAATATCCAGATGCCCAATTCATCGCAGGTGGAACAGAACTCGCCCAACAAAGCGGAAAGGTAGGATGGAGCAACCTGATCTCGCTCGAAGATGTGAAAGAGCTAACCGGTATTACCATCGCAAAAGACTTTTGGGATATTGGTGCTGCGGTGCCTCTCACCGAAATTGCTGAAGAGCTAGGAAGTGAGTGTGAGGCATTTAATAAAGTCATTTGCCGCTTTGGTTCGAGGGCGATTCGCAACCGGGCAAGCCTCGGTGGCTACCTCGCCACGGCGTGGGAATCTGGCCAATTAACCCCCCTACTCATGGCTCTGCAGGCCCGAGTCATCCTCCTATCGGAGGAGGGCGAACGCGACGCTCCAATTTCCAACTTTTACAAAGATGGAGGGGGCACTATCCTGAATCCTAACGAAGTTATCAGGAGTATCATCATCCCTCGATACAACGAGTCCTCGCTATCTGAACGCGGGGTAACCGCTCGCCTCTGTAACACCTACACAGCAGCGCCAAGGCGAACACTCTGCGAACCCTACGCGACCGGCGGCTTTGCCGTAGAGCTTTGTGGAAGGAAAGTCTCCAAGGCCTGGATCGCTTACTCCGGAATCAACCAACACCCCGTTAGAGCTCGCGAAGCTGAAAGATTTCTTGCCGGTAAGCGATGGGGTGAAAAAACAGTTTTCGAGATGCTCCCCATCCTTGTCGACACCGTAAAAGTGACCGATCACAGAAATGAAATCGCTGGATCTGACTACCGCAAGCAACTGGTCGTAACGCTGTTCCAGAAATTTCTTTTTCACCATCCCACTCCGGAGAGTATTCGGCCGGAGAGTCTCACCGCTGCCGTTGATTTCGCTAAACTCAACCAGCCCTTTTTTGACGAGATAGCCGATTAGGTCCTCACGCCCCAATCTCCTGACAATGAGCGGATCCGACGACAAAACTATACAATTTCGGCCACCGGATAACAAAATTCCCGGTGTTTCCGAAACGTTTGGAGAAAGACTTCGAAGGCGGCGCCAAGAATTAAACGATGCCGAAACCCCTCCTGCCCTAACTTGGCAGTCAAAGGCTCGCAATCTATCGGCTATTGTCGTTGAAAGCCCCCACGCCTCCGCCTCCATCGCTCGAAAAAGCGCAGAAGCGGCCAGAGCACTCGAAGGGGTCGCTTGCGTTCTCTTCGCTTCTGATCTTCCCCCGTTCCAAAACGCACTGGGAGCGGAATACTCAAGCGAACCACTTCTTGCCGAAGATGAAGTTCATTTCCGCGGGCAACCGGCCGCTATCATTGTGGCCACCGACCTCGCTACCTGTCAGAGGGCAGCCTCATTGATTGAAATCGATTATCACGTCACTCCCGGAATACTCACGCTCGATCATGCTATCACGATGAGCAGCTATCATGGGGAGCCAAAAACCTGCGAGCGCGGCGACGCGACCAGAGCAATCAATCAATCAGCAAGAAAGCTGCGTGGCTCTCTCTCAATCGCTCCGCAACAGACTTGTCTCGAGGGAGGCACTAAAATTACCGTAAGACCATGGCAAGACGGAAAAGGTCTGAACATTCATGCCAGCTGCCTTTTACCAACAGCAGTCCGCTCAGCCGTCGCTAAAACCACTGATGTGCCCGAGTCTAACATTCATATCGAACCGGTCGACCTCCCTGGCCCAATTGGTTCTCTTGAAACCGAACCTGTCAGACTCGCTTCTCTTGCCGCTCACGCCGTAAAACGCTGCGGTAGTTCAGTAACCCTTCATGTCACCTCCCCACACTCACCCCTCGCCGGAGGAACCCGACATCGCACTAAGGCGCAATATGAAGTTGGCTTTGAAGAAGACGGGACGATCAACGGCGTCAAGGTGGACCTCATTCTCGAAGGTGGTTGGTATGCGGCAGACTCGGAGAATGCGATCGACCGGGCCCTGCTGCATGCCGATTCCGTCTATGATTTCCCGAACCTCTCAATCGTCGCGAGGCTATGCCAAACAAATCATATTGTTTCCTCATCCCTTCCAGCAGAGGGAGCGGCACAGGGAGCATGGGCTGCCGAAGAAGTGATACAGCGCGTCGCTGAGGCTACAAACCTCTCCAGTCGCAAGATTCGGGAAAAGAACTTTTACGCAGAAGAAGGAGAATTAAAAACCACTCCCTACGGCCAACCTATCGATACGAAAGCCATTTCAAGGGTATGGAACAAAGCCTTGGACCGGAGCAAATTCAGAGAACGCGCCGAAGCAGTCACGGAGTGGAACAGGAAAAATGCTTGTTACAAGCGCGGCATCGCTGCAATACCGATAAAATTTGGAATTGGTGACCCAAGATCAGATCGCAATGCAGCCGCTGCCGTCGTCCAAATTCTAGCTGATGGTTCGGTCATTGTCAGGGTTGGATTAGTCAATACTAATGATGGCCTCGACGCACAGATAAGAGAAGAGGTCGCCTGCTTGCTCGGAGTTGAAGAGGAAGCGATACGAGTCATTCTCAATGACTTTGACGCCCTGCCTCGTGCCACGTCCATTATTGGGACAGATGCTTCCGGGCTTATTCTGCGCGCGCTAGAAGATGCCTGTGGCAGGCTAACAAAGAGGCTCAGAGAGGTCGCTTTCCAGTTGTTCGCTGCACGCGGCCAGACCGAGATTGAAATGGAGGCGATCCGCTTTTCTCGCGGCGCGGTCGGAACGGATTCTACAGGGAACGCCCCGCTACACTTCAAGGAAGTCATCGAAGGAGCGCTGCGCAAACGCGTCAGCTTGATTGAGAATGGATACCATCGCACCCCGAATCTTTGGTGGGATCCCGAACTAGGGGCCGGGTGGCCATTTAGCTCATTCACCTACGCCGCCGCTGTTGCTGAAATCGAACTGGATGCATTCACCGGGGAGATACAGATTCTCCGTATCGACATTGCCCACGAAGGCTCGCCTTCATCCAAGCAGGAAGACCGCGATTTTGCCCAATTGATGCGAGCGTTCACGCTTGGAGCCGGTTGGATGTTATCTGAAGACACGCCCGACCCTGAGAACGAACACGGGGATCACTGTCCCATCGAGGAGAGAATCCCTGGATTCGCTGATGCCCCATTCCAGATCGTGACAGATCGCCTGCGTCCACTGGGCTCACCTTCTACAATGCCGGGAGATCCATGCGCCGAGGCACCGGTGCTTCTCGCAGTTTCCCTGCGCGAGGCGCTTTTGGAGGCTCTTCGTTCATTTGGTTTCAATACCGATCTCAATATTGATCTACCTCTCCCAGCCACCCCCCCCAAAGTCTTGACCCTCTTAAAAGAGATCAGCAGGAACCAAAGTAAAAAGCAGGCAAAGTAGGCGGTGAGTAACGAAGCCCAATCAATGCTGCCACCTAACTGCTTCTGATTTCTTGGTCCCCAAAGACCCGATGCTTGGCAACAGCGAGAGTTGCGAAGCGTCTACGTCGATGCTCTCTTCCCTTAAGATGGTTCTAGCTGCCACCGAACACTCCGAAGTCTGGGAAGTTCTCTTCCAGCTGTTAGTGCTACTGGCCGCTGCACTGGTCATTGGGATGATCTTTGAGCGCTTTCGCCAGTCTGCGATTGTTGGCTACCTTCTCGCGGGGATGCTTCTTGGTCCCGGCGTTTTCAACGTGATCAGCGAGGATTCAGGCGTTCCTCTCATCGCCGAACTCGGCGTCTCACTCCTACTCTTCGCTATCGGCCTCGAGTTCTCTACCAGACGATTAATGAAACTGGGGCGAGTAGCGGGAATCGGTGGAATGCTGCAAGTCAGCCTCACACTCGGGTTGGCAGCGCTGGTCTGCCTTTTCACCGGCTTGGAAATCAAATCATCTCTTGCTGTCGGAGCAACCGTAGCTCTCTCTTCTACGGCCTGCGTGCTCCGCCTCTTGAATGAAAGAGCCGAATTAGATTCCGTTCACGGACGCACCTCTCTTGGTATCCTCTTGCTTCAAGACGTCGCCGTAGTCCCTCTGGTGCTCTTCGTGACGATGCTGGCCGAAGATGGCGGCATGGCTCAGGTCGGCATTGGGCTGGCGAAAGCCTGCGGTCTCATCCTTGCACTTGTGATCTCCTTTTTGATCCTCTCCCGATTTGTTCTTCCCGGCATGATGAGACAGATGAGCCTTGCTCGTGATCGGGAACTTCTCGTCCTGTTGGCTATCGTCCTCGCTATTGGCTCCTCTGTATCAGCCCACGCTCTTGATTTATCTCCTGCCTTGGGAGCATTCCTCGCTGGCATGATGTTGGCGGAATCGCCCTTCGCCACCCAAATTCGCTCAGATATAGGTGGATTGAAAATCATCTTTATCACTCTGTTTTTTGCCTCAGTCGGTATGCTTGGGGATCCCGTTTGGATCGCTCAGAACCCCCTCCCCGTTCTCGCAACCACGCTAGCGATACTGCTGGGTAAATGCTTCATCATCACACTCATTGCCTTGCTCTTCAGGCTTCCCCTTAGACATGCTTTTGCCAGCGGGATCGTCCTCGCGCAGGTAGGTGAGTTCGGCATTGTCATCGGAGGTATTGCCTACCAAGGCGGCTTGGTTTCTGAAGAAATCACCCAGCTCATCGTTTCGTCCACGCTCCTGACCCTCTTTGCCACTCCGATGCTCGTAAAATTGGCTGTTCCTCTTGGATACAGGATTCACCGCCTCACTCAGCCCAAAACAGCCGCCGATAGCCCCTCAAACCAAACGGCAACGGCATCCTCTGAAAAAAGAAATCTGGTTATCATTGTGGGATTTGGGCCCTCCGGGCAGAAAGTTGCCGAAGAGATTCAAGTTCACGACAACATTGATTGCCTCGTTATTGATATACGTGCAAACAATGTGGACTTGGCACGATCGATGGGCTTAAAAGCCGCCCTCGGAGATGCTTCCAATCTCGATTTCCTTCTTCACCATGGGCTCTCAAGGGCTCGTGCCATTATCATCACAATCCCGGATCATCGCACCGCCATCCGAATCGTTGAATCAGTACGGACACTTAGTGATAGAACAGCGATCATTGTCCGCGCTCGCTATCACACTTTTGTTGATGAATTAGCGCGCGCTGGCGCCACTATCACCGTGGATGAAGAATACTACACAGGTAAAAAACTCAGGGAAGTCACGAGCGAAATACTTACCGAAAAGCCTGACGCTTAACTTGTCTCAAATGTCGAAATGCCTTGTTTGACCAAGGCATGAATTCGGGCGAAGCCAACAAGCCCACTGGCATTCCTCCCATCTGCGTTGTAACTTGGCGAAAGTCCAACGCATTTGTGAGCAAACGTAAAACCCAGTCCCCGAGAGTCGCTGTCCTCAATATTGTCGGTCTGACCCCCCGGCATATTGGAGTCGACACTCCATTTATTTCCGAGTTCCTGGCACGTGAGGAGAATGAACTCGTTCACGTAACACCGACTTTGCCGGCTGTGACTTCGTCGATGCAGGCAACTTTCCTCACCGGTCGCACTCCCAGCGATCATGGCATTGTTGCGAATATGTGGTATGACCGGGACTATGCGGAGCACCGCTGCTGGAAGCAGAGCAACCATCTCGTCCGGGGCCGGAAAATCTGGGAGCAGATCCGTGACGATTTCGATCCGGAATACACCTGCGCCAAGGTCTTCTGGTGGAACAACATGTATTCCTCAGCTGACTACCAGGTCACTCCCCGCCCGATCTACTGCGCGAACGGAAAGAAGGTTTTCGACATCCAGACGTGGCCGATGGAACTCCGCAACCGATTGCGACGTAAGCTCGGTAAGTTCCCCTTTCCCGCCTTTTGGGGACCCAGCGCAGGGATTGATTCCACCCGCTGGATCGCCAAGTCAGCGATGTGGTTTGAAGACAAGTTTTCACCCAATCTGAACCTCGTCTACCTGCCGCATCTCGACTACAACCTGCAGCGGGTCGGACCGGATTCACCAATCATCAAAGAAGATCTGCTCGCTCTAGACAAAATCGTGGGCCAGCTGGTCACTCATTTAGAGAAACGAGGTGTGGAAGTGATTCTTCTCAGTGAATACGGAATCACCGCAGTCAATCGCCCTATTCACCTTAACCGTGTTTTCCGCGAAAAAGGTTGGTTAAGCTGGCGCAACGAACTGAAGCGCGAGGTTCTAGATCCCGGCAACTGTAAGGCCGTCGCCATTCCTGACCACCAACTCTGTCACATCTATATCAATGACCCCGAGGTTCGCGAAGAAGTGCTCAAAACCGTTGAGGAGACCGAAGGCGTTGGCTCTGTTTACACGGGCGAACAACTGAAAGAAATCGGACTCGCCCACGAGCGCAGTGGCGATATCGTAGCCGTAAGTAAGGAAAACAGCTGGTTCACCTACTACTATTGGAAGAACGATCGCAAGGCTCCCGACTATGCTCGCTGCGTCGATATTCACCGCAAGCCTGGCTACGACCCGGTAGAGTTATTTATTGATCCTCGCCTGCGCTTTCCCAAGCTAAAGGTTGGCTGGAAACTAATGCGCAAGATCCTTGGTTTCAGAATGCTGATGGATGTGATTCCCCTGAACGCCAGTCTCGTCAAAGGCTCGCATGGCGCCATCCCTAAAAACATCGAGGATCATCCGGTATTGATCGGTCAATTCAATCAAATGGAAACAGGTGACTCAGTCACAGCCACCGACGTCTACGATCTACTTTTGAATCGCTGCACCAATTCGGACAGTCAACCCTGACCGTAGTAGGCCCCCGCCCCGTGCTTACGAAGATAGTGCTTATCCAGAATATGGCCCGGTAACCCAGATTGTTTGGAATTCAAACTCCATGTTCCCATTGCCATCTTGGCACAGACTTCCAGAGCCACAGAGTTCTTCACCGAATCAACCGCATTTTTGCCCCAGGTGAACGGAGCATGGAATTTTTGGAAACAAGCTGGCATTTCCATTGGATTGATACCTTGCTCTTTAAAACAGTTAGTGATGGCGTAACCGGTATTGGTTTCATAGTCGTCGTCCACCTCTTCAGGAGTCAATTCACGAACCACCGGAACGCTTCCGTAAAAGTGATCAGCATGAGTCGTTCCTTGGCAGGGCAACTCAACGCCAGCTTGTGAAAAAATCGTCGCATTCACTGAATGAGTGTGGGTCACCCCACCAATTTCAGAAAATTCGCGATAGAGAATACGATGGGTCGGTGCATCGGAAGATGGACGCATCGTCCCTTCTACGACAGCACCCTCAAGATCAAGCACTACCAGATCCCTAGGTTTCAAATCGTTGTAGGCCACACCGCTGGGCTTAATCACAAACATCCCTTTGTCACGGTCCAACCCAGAGACATTACCCCAAGTCAAACGCACCAGTCCCTCGGTCACGAGCATCAGATTTGCGCGAAACACTTCCTCCCTCAGATCTTCCAGCATAATGTCCAACCAACGCAGTATTGTCATTTGTGCAAGAGATCAATTCTAAGGGGAATTTTCACCAACCTGCGCTAACTTTGTGTAACAAACGATCTATGTGGCGCACTCTTAGAAAGACTCTTGCCGTGTTGGTGCCGGCGCTCCTCCTGCTCCTCTTTGTCGCTGTGATGATCTGCTTTCTAAATCGATGGGATTCGATGGTTGCGATTACTCTAATCCCAGTCTGGGCCTGGGCCACTTTCGGCATGGTTCTATCGGCTATCTCGTGGATCTTATTTCGTGGTTCTTTCGCGCTTGTGATCTTTTCGATCTGGATGGCCAGCGGGCTTATTCTTTCGGAAGAACCCAGATCCCTTGTTCGCGAGTTGCTTACTTCAAGCAACTCGGATAAAAACTCTAAAAGACTTCGGGTAGTGAACGTCAATGCACTCGGAAACGAAAGCAATCTCCGGATAATCTCCCCAATAGATCCTGATCTTGTTATCATACAGCAGGCCCCGGAAAGAGGAATCCTCGAGGAATTTGCCACTGATCTTTTCGGTGATGACCGAATCGTGATCACTAATCGTAGAAATGCTTTTCTCGCCCGAGGAGAATTAATTAACACGCTAGGGGAAACCGACAGCGCTACGCTTCACGTTCGCATGTTAACTGCCCATGGCTTCCTCATCGATGTCACCAATCTTGACCTGGCTCCTTATTTGCCTAACCCAAAACTATGGCAACGGAGGGTCTGGAAACAATTGACACAGACCAGAATAGAAAACCGTGGGCTTATTCGAAACTATCTTGGCGAGAATCAACTCACCCGCGGCACGATCGGACGTATCGTCAGCGGAGGCTTCGGAACACCGCCGGGAGACGATGTCTTCCGGCCCCTTGAAAGCGCCCAACTGGTTGACTCATTCTCCGCCTCCGGCATTGGTTGGGGCAACACCTACCCTGCCGACTATCCACTCGTCCGCCTTGATCAAATCTGGGCATCACGAAACCTTCAGCCTCTCAAGTCATTCACTGCGATCAATCCCGGGGCGACTCATCGAATCGTCGTGACAGATTTTGAAGTGGCACTCCCCAAAGAGTAGATCCCATAGACACTGTCGAATGGGCTAATTACCGTTCCATTCCTTGTTCTTCGGCTTCACAGCTATCCATGCACGTTGCAGAAGCAGCTCTGACGACAATGGCGAGTTCGGCCGCGACCTGTCGGTCAGGGCGGAGTGAACGCCCCCAAAACGAGCATCGTCCATGAGCCCTGCGACCGAAGCATACAGGGAGCAAAAAAATCCAGCCGCATCACCCCGAATGCCAACGAAAGATATCAGATTCGCGCAGAAGGCCAGATAAAACCGAGTCAGAAAGCGCGGTCATATCGTGTTAATTAAGTTCAGAACAAACCTACGCATTGCGGAACTCAATCTAAATCAAGCACCCATGTGACTCGCAGAACAAATTCGTAAAATTGTAAACTTCCCCATCGCTTTTTCATTAACACCAGCCCGATAGGAATGCGATTGATCGGTTTCCTTTCCCGCCGTATCACTGGCCTTCACCATTCTCTATGCCATTTGACACCACAAGCACTGCCCTTGCTCTCGCCTGTCTCGGGGCTCTGTGTCTCGGCATTTCCAAGGCCGGTTTCCCAGGTCTTGCCATCGTCAATGTGCTGGTGATCGCTGAGCTCTTCGGAGCCAAGAACAGCGTCGGCATTATTCTGCCGCTGCTGGTCATATGCGATTTGATTGTCCTGCCCCTTTTTTGGAAATACGCGACCTGGAAAATGATCTGGCCCCTGGTTCCGGTGACCTTTGCATCCATTGTCGGCTCATGGCTGCTCCTCGATACCTTTGACGAGAGCACGGCACGAAAAGTGATCGGCGGCATCATCCTTCTGATGCTCATTCTTCAACTCATCCGCGAGTTCAAAAAGGAATTCCTCGAACACCTACCCGACTCGAGAGTGTTCCGATGGATCAGCTGCGTCATGATTGGTGTTTCTACGATGCTGGCGAACGCGGCAGGTCCCGTTTATTCGATTTATGCCCTTGTTCATCGAATGCCGAAGATGGAATTCCTTGGAGTCGGCGCTCGCTTCTTCCTGCTCGTAAATCTGTTCAAAGTTCCATTCCTGGGGCAGCTTGATCTGATCAACCCCGAGTCACTCGAGCTGAATCTTTATCTGCTTCCCGCTCTCCTTGTCGGAATCTTCATCGGCAAAAAGATGATCCACCTTATTCCTCAAAGGATCTTCGAATACCTGCTCTACGCCTTCTCCGCGATTGCCGGGGTGCGAATGCTTTTCTTTTAGTAATCGCCGAATTCTTCGACACCTCGCGCGACCA
>DCQY01000075.1 GCA_002323995.1 Akkermansiaceae bacterium UBA1506
GTTCCTTGGGTTACCGTCAAAGGGCTGGGTGTAGAGGTCAGCCGACTGGTGGTCGAAGTTGTAGCCATGGACATCATCGATGTAGCCGTTGCCGTCGTCGTCCACTCCGTTTTCAGGAACCTCTCCGGGATTGCGATAGACATTGCGCAGGAGGTGATCGGAAAAAATGAAGTTTCTGTCGTGAATGACGTTCAGAGTTCCTTGTCCGGCCAGACCAAATTCCTTCCAGACCTGATCAGCTTTCAATTTCTCGATATACCAGGGGAAGTTGCGCAGGGACGGCTTTTCGGGAAAGGGCAAAGTAGGTTGGGTCTCATTTTTAGGTAACCTGGACCTCGGGTAATTTCTAACAGGTTGAATGAAGATTTTCCGAACGCCTGGAATCGTTTCAAGTAGGGGGAGATCTTTGCTTTTCAGAGAGCAAGAAAAGCCGTTGATAATCCAGTGTCTCTCGAACTTACCAATGTTGCCCCGTAAGGCCAGCCTTCTGATTGCAGGCCAAGCATCCTCGAAGGCCTCTTGGCTACCAGACTTAAGGGCGCCGATCACTCGGAGGCGTAATTCTCGACGCTTGCTGGCAGAGAATTCCTTGGCGCGCCGCTCATAGGCTTCTCCATCTCCAAGCCATTGTTTTTCAAACCAGACGGTAGCTCGTAGCTTCAAGTCTGGCTCTCTTTGCCTATCGCTCAAAGGAGTCATCCAGACTCCGCTGCCTTCAAGGTTCTCCAATTCATGCGAAACTTCGACCGCATCCAATGTCGAGAGATGAACAACTAGGATGAAAGGAGTCAGCAACAACTGACCGAATCCTAACGGAAACTTTGACATGCCTGAGGCTGTGTCATTACGCAGGGGGTGCAACGAGTTTTTAGGGCAGAAGGTTTCTCTTTGGGGCCGCTTGGAGAAAAGGAATGAAAGTTCCACTGTTCAACTTCACCTGAGTTTTTCGAGAATTCTCTCTAGATTAAAGGAATTATAATCAAGTGCTTCCAAAACATCCTTAAACTGGCCTACTAACCCTTCGACCTCACTCCTGATCTCTTCCTGCTTCCCCGATTCTGCCGCCGCCACAACTTCTTCGAGGTTTGCTTCTAAAAGATTTGAGATCTCTGCTAAACGACCGAGGCGACCGAGCAAAGAATCATCAATAGAGTAGATCCCTACAGAGGGGTCGGGGCTTTTGTCACCGAGAATCGTCTCGAGATTCGGGAATTCCCCCCATTTTCGCTGCCGGAAACCTTCCTGTGTAAGCATCTTTAAACGCTACAACAAAAAACCTCCGGGGCGAGCCATAAAAACGTACCCCCCCTTTCACCCCAGGAGACCAATGTGCCGTTAGTGATGAGCCAAGCGAACCCGCGAGAAAAGATTTTTGTCGCCGCTTGAGTCAACCGGATTGCATCCCGTAAAATTACATTTCTTTCACTCTCAATGGTGCAGGTCTCCCCAACCCTGTTTTGGGGTCAAGACAAACGATCATACAAGGAGTGTACTCTGGTTCACCAAAGTATCGTCAGGCAGCCGATCCTGAGGACTAGGGTTGAAATGATCCTATCGTAATATCTTGTCGCTGCTCCGCCAAAGTCGCTCATTTTGCTAGTGATTACGCAGCCATTGGCTATGGTAAACTCCCTCCAAAACCATGATGAAAGCAAGAAGAACTGAAACGATCATCCTCGCCTTAGGGGCTCTCTACTTGATGTTTCCCGCCAGCCTTGTCGCGGAAATCAAGGTGGATAGAAATGTCTCCTACGGCCCCCACCCAAGGCATGTCATGGATGTTTATTGGAACACCGACTACAAAGAGGCTCCCATCGTATTCACCATCCATGGCGGTGGATTCAAAAATGGTGATAAGTCCTACTGTAACGGTGACATGCAGAAACTCTACATGGCAAAGGGTTGCATCGTGGTATCTCCAAACTATCGCCTTGTGAAAGCAGGTTCTAAATTAACCAAAGATGATTGCGCGCTTGATGCCGCCATGGCGGTCGCCTACATGCAATCCAACGCCGATAAATATAATGGCGATCCCACAAAAATTGTTGCCACCGGAGCCTCTGCCGGGGGCTACATCAGTGCACAGATTGCCTATAAAAAGAAATGGGACTGGCCCACCGAAGCCGAGTTCAAGCCCAAGGACCTAAATATTGTGGGCTGGTTCGGCAATAGCCCCTTTCTGCCTCCAGCACTTATTCGCCAGGTGTCCGAAGGTGACCCTCCAGGCTTTATTATGTACGGAGGCAAGAGAGAACATCCGGCGACTCCTGCAAAACAGGGCCATGATATTCGGGCTGCGCTGAAGAAAAATAAGTCATGGAACAAGATGGTCTACATTGACTTCATGGGTCATGTCCCCGCGAAGCGCATCCTCTTCAGTCCCAAGACCCGCGATAAGGAGACCTACGAGGCCTTCAATCAATTCCTCGATCTGGTCTGCTACAGCAAGGGTAATCCCAGAGGAGACGATGTGATCAACGTAAAAAGAAATTAAAAGTAAAAAGGCACATCCTTGACGGTAACAATTAATGCTAGCAAAACTCGAAACCCTTGGTCGGCGCGGTGCGATCGCTTCCGCGCTTCAGAGCGTAATGGGCTTCGCTTTCGTCATTGCTCCTTGGTTTTTTGACAGGCAAGTTTCCCCTATTCTGCCGTGGTATTATGTCGTTGGGATCGCATTTGGCGTTCCAATCATTCTCCTACTCACTTGGCCGCTTGGTCGTTTGGCCGATACCCTTGCTAAGCATCTGAAGCCCCTACCCCCTACTAGTCAGTTTCAAAATGTTGCTTCGGAGATAGCCCTAGCTCTAAACGAGCCAATCGAGAGCATCCAGATTCACGACAGTTCGATTCCAAACATTGCCTCGTTACCCTGTACGAAGGGCGAGATCGTTGTGGCAACGACCGGCGCTCTCGAACGACTCTCCCGCCACCAAATCCAAGCGCTCGTCGCTGCTCAATTCGCCGGGATGCGGGATCGCTGGTGTCGTTTAGCAACTCGGGCAGAGATTATGTGGTGGTCACTCCGATGGCTTTTTCTTCTAATGCTTTTGGGCCCTTTTTTCCTTAATATC
>DCQY01000127.1 GCA_002323995.1 Akkermansiaceae bacterium UBA1506
ATGGCCTCAGCCACGACAAAAAGACCCAAACCTGCATACTGCGCACCACGCGACGCATCTGAGGCGGCGAGGCTTTGAGCGATAAAGGAAACTCCCATAAAGGCTCCCAGGACAAGCAACCAGCCCATGCCACCTGTCATTTTCTGAATGAGCGCGGGTGCCCATGACTGCTGGAGGAGGAACCACTCGACCCCGATAAACGCGAGGATGGCGAAGGCGAGGTGCAGGTAAGTCTGGCGGATAAAGGCAGCACGCTCAGTCGGAGCAGCACTGGCCACGGTGTAGGGATTGGCGTAACCGGAGTCCATGTCTTAAGGAATGATCGAAATCCTATCGAAAAATCGTTACGAGGGCAAACTAAGATCCGCACCTTTTTATAACGACATTTTACCCAAAAAGGCGCTGACGCACCGATTCAAATAAACAGACTGCAGCAGCATTGGAAACGTTCAAACATTCGACATTTCCCTGCATGGGTATGCTAATAAGCGTGTCACAGTTTTCCTTAGTGAGGCGTCGCATTCCTTCTCCTTCGGCTCCTAGGACGATCGCCAGAGGGCCCGTGAGGTCAGATTCATACAGATCCGAGTGAGCCTGGTCGGCTGTTCCGACGGCACGAATGCCGTAGTCATCGCGAATTCTTTCGAGGAACCGGGCCATGTTCGCTACCGAAACCACTGGGACGTTGTCCGCGCCACCGCAGGAAATCCGGACAACGGTTTCCGTCACCGGCGCCGACTTGTGCCGAGGGACCACAACTGCCTGTACTCCAGCACCTTCGGCCGATCGAAGGCAAGCCCCAAGATTATGGGGATCCTGGACTCCGTCGAGTATTAGAAGAAACGGCTCCACTTCTCCCGGATCGGCAAGAAATTCACACAACGACTCTTCAGAAAGTCGCGCGACTTTCTGGATTTTTGCAGAGTGCGCATTCGCGCGTGCTTCACGAGGTCGGTTTCCAGCGGACTTGGGTCGACGGTGCCTGGCCATAGAAAACACTTCGCCCAAAAACGGTCGACACGCAAAGACCGACAAGCAGGATTTTCACTTCCTTTCCGATCTCCCCAACTGTCCTCGGATCGCAAGAAAGAGTCCCATCACCACCACCAACGCGCCAACCACCTGCCATGTTGCGAGCGGTTGCCCAAGAATAATGACATCCCAGATCGTCGACACCTCCGGCTAGATGAGCAATGTAACCAATGCCAGGCTTGCGGGAACGCCACCGAGCCAGCGGGCAATCAATCCTTGACCACAAGCATGCACCAAAATCCCAATTCCCAACCAACAAGCCCACACATCCCGCCGCCCCGTTGCCTCGACTCACAAAAACTGCGAAGATCGGAGCAAAAGAGGCGCATAAAGCCCTCCCACGATCACTCCAATCAAGTGGGGAATGAAAACCGAAGTTTGACTGTCGTACGATGATTCACTCATGGACGTTGCAGATGTCACCGCAAGTGGACGGCAAGTCCGACGGAATCACGGCACGTAAAGCCTTTTCTTGCATGACGCGCTCATGCTCAATTAGCTCTCGAAATTCACCAGTGCACCGATACCTTTTTGCCATGAACATCTCTAATGTCCTGATCCTCGCCTGTGCTCTATCGGGAACTGCTGCTTTGGCTGGAACTAAGTTGGCAGCCATCGAGGGAGCCGCAGTCGAAGTCTATAAGAAGGCGTCACATGACGATCTCCGCATTTACCGTATCGATCCCGAGGGCCACGATCCTAAGACCAGCCGGCGCCCTGCCGCCGTGTTTTTCTTTGGAGGGGGCTGGAACGGCGGTTCTGTGAGTCAATTTGAACCCCATGCCAACTATCTGGCTGGGCGCGGCATGGTAGTCTTTCTCGCGGATTACCGTGTCAAGTCTCGCCAGAAAACCCCTCCCCTCATGTGCGTCCACGATGGGAAGTCTGCCGTTCGTTGGGTTCGCAAAAATGCCGAGCGTCTCGGCGTTGACCCCAACCGCATCATCGCAGGCGGAGGCTCTGCAGGAGGCCACGTCGCTGCCACCACCGGCATCTGCGATGGCCTTGAAGATCCCGAAGACGACACTTCAATTTCCTCCAAGTCGCAGGCCCTGCTTCTTTTTAACCCGGTCTATGACAACGGGCCTGATGGCTATGGTCACAGCCGCGTTACCAAATGGTTTCCCGCTATTTCGCCTGCCCACAACCTCACCAGCGACGATCCGCCTACGATCGTCTTTCTCGGGTCCGAAGATCAGCTGATTCCAGTTTCAACCGCCCAGAAATTTCGCGATACTCAGGAAAAACTTGGGATCAAATCTGAGCTTCACATCTACGAAGGTGAGCCACATGGATTTTTTAATCTAAGAATCGGTCAGGGTAAGAAAGAGCACTTCATCGATACCCTTCTTAAAACCGATGCTTTCCTCGCCGAACTCGGTTACCTTAAAGGCAAAGCGGACAGAGAGCTGCTTAAGCGTATCGCCGAGTCCGAAAAAAAGTGATCCATGTTTTCAAATCGACTTGATTCACCAGCTGTCTGGAAAGGAGACGAACTTGTCTCCCGTAAAGGCTGGGGCCAACCATTTTCCGAAACCTCCAAGGAATGGATTCAAGAGGAACTGGAAACCGGAGCTGGGGCAGTATTTCTAAAGGGTTTCCCAATCGATGAATACAACAAAGACAGCGCCCGTGCCGCCTTTGAAGATTGGTCTTCCCACATAGGATCACCGCTATCACAGAACGAGAAAGGACAGACTGTCTTCGATGTTTCGGACGCTGGATTCGGACAAGACGATCCTCGCACCCGAGGGCCTAATACCAACAAAAAACTTTCGTTTCACACGGATCGATCCGACGTCATTTCTTTTCTTTGTTGGAAGCAGGCCAGAACCGGTGGTGAAAATCAGATCGTCAGCTCAATGCATCTTTTCAACGAAATAGCTAGGCGCCGTCCCGACCTGCTTGAGGTTTTAATGGAGCCATTCACGTATAAACGGCACACCGTTGACCTTGGCAATGAACAAGCTTGGTGCGAGCAGCCCATCTTCTCGTTTCGAGACGACCATTTCGCCTGTAGCTTCCTACGAGTACTGATCAATCGCGCGCACAACGATCCGGCACTCCCCGATCTATCTCCCGCCCAGATAGAAGCAATGGACCTTCTCGAAGCGATTGCTGAGGAACCCGGAAATGCCTGTCACTTCCTGCAGGAAACCGGTGACGTCCTCCTCATCAATAACTGGTTACTTCTCCACCGACGGTCAGCTTTCGAGGATCATGAAGATCCCCAAGACAAGCGCTGCCTTTTCCGAATCTGGCTTAGTATGCCGAACAGCCGCCCCCTCGACCCCCGCTTTGCTGCAAATTTTGGCTCCACCGAAGCTGGAGCCATCCGAGGAGGTTTTCGAACCCACTGATCGAAGACCATGAAAGGCATTCTTCATGCAGACACAAGTCTTTGACTCTCCTCTATTAATTAATCTCACACAATCCTTTTCATGAATCTGACCGGCCAACAGCTGATCGGCTATCGCGAATCCGCGAAATCCGACGAAACCTTTCCCGCTTTCGATCCTTGCAACGGGGCCGGACTAGAAACTTTTTTTTACGAAGCTACCGAGAAAGAAATTGGCGAAGCGGTGGAACTCGCCGAGAGCGTTTTCAGCGACTTTCGCGATCTTTCCGCTGAAGCTCGCGCTGATTTCCTTGAGGCCATCTGCGAAGAAACCATGGCACTTGGCGACAAGTTACTCGAGCGAGCCACCGCAGAAACGGGGCACCCACTCGCCCGTTGTGAAATGGAACGCAATCGTATCATCCAACAGGCCCATCTCTTCTCGGAACTGATTCGCGAAGGGTCCTGGGCTGACGCCCGCATTGACTTGGGAGACACGAATCGTCAACCCATGCCCAAACCTGACGTTCGCAGCATGATGCAGCCGATCGGACCGATCGCTGTCTTTGGGGCGAGTAATTTCCCCATCGCCATTTCAGTGCTTGGAGCAGATACTATCTCCGCTTTCGCTGCAGGATGCCCGGTCATCGTAAAGGCTCACCCCGCCCATCCCGGCACCTGTGAACTGGCCGCTCGCGCCATTCTTGGCGCTGCAAAACGCTGCAACATGCCCGAGGGAATTTTCTCCATGATACACGGTCGAAGCACCGAAGTCGGTAGTTGCCTAGTGCAGCATCCTGGAATCATGGCTGCTGCCTTCACGGGTTCCCTTGCCGGCGGGCGAGCTCTCATGGATGTGGCCGCGGCCCGGCCCGTCCCAATCCCCTTTTATGCCGAGATGGGGAGCGTCAACCCGATCTTCGTCCTCCCCGGTGCGCTCACACAAAAAAAGGAACAGATTGCTGCCGGCTTTGTAACATCTTTGACCATGGGCGTTGGCCAGTTCTGTACTAATCCTGGTCTCGTCGCCGGCATCGGGTCAGATGACTGGGACAATTTCTCCGAACTCGTAGCCAAAAAGGTTTCGGAATTCGCTCCCTCCACCATGTTGCATGCAGGCATCCATGAGGCATACACCAAAGGCATTGAATTACGAAACAATAGCGCAGTTCTCGAGCTGATTGGCAAGTCTTCCGCCAGCCCCAACCCCGATGCCTGCGAAGCGGCAGCCTACGTCTTCCAGACGAGTCGACAGGGCATCATGAGCGATCCGACTCTGTTGGATGAGCTTTTCGGCCCTGTTTCCACGCTCGTAAATTGCGAAGGCGTCGATGACATGGTGGCTGTAGCAGAAAAGCTAGATGGATCGCTCAGCGCCTCCGTGCATGGGACTGAGGAAGATCTCATTGACTTCCACCCGTTGCTCAGCGTGCTGCAACGAAAGGCGGGGCGCCTCATTTTTAATGGTTATCCTGTCGGTATCGAAGTCTGCCATTCAATTCACCACGGAGGCCCCTACCCCGCCGCTTCGCACAGTTTCTTCACCAGCATTGGCACACGTTGTATCGAACGATTTGTGCGCCCAGTCTGCTACCAAGACTGGCCTGATTCCCAACTACCTTTGGAGCTACAAAACGCAAATCCGCGGGATGTTTGGCGACTAGTCGATGGCGCGCGCAGCAACAGCGCTCTCAAGGTCTAGATCAGAGACCAAATTAGAGGTAAGGTGCCGCGCGATCACGGGTTTGTCGGTTGACCGTCACTCATCGTATAGTCGGTTCATGAACAGACGCCGCTTTATCTATCAGTCCACACTCGCGTCGGGAGCCGCTGCTCTTGCTTCGAGCGAGTCTTCCGCAAACGCTGGAACCATGTCTGACCGAATCAAAAAGGCAGTAAAATATTCAATGATCAACGAGCCTAACATGTCCGTAAAAGACAAGTTAGTCATGCTGAAGGAACTTAGCTATGACGGCGTTGAGCTCCGCATCGATCAAAAAAACGAATTAAAGACCTTTCTGAAAGCCGTCGACCAATCAGATTTGCCGGTCCACGGTATCGTCAACTCCAGTAGCCCGGATCTCGAAACCGCGGTGAAGTTCTCCCAAGACGTGGGTGGGGACAGCGTGCTCTACGTAGCGAGATACGATAAAAAGCGCCCGCTCATGGAAAGCTGGAATGAAAACAAGGCAGTGATCCAGAAGGGGCTCGCTGCCGCCGAAAAACACAAAGTGAAAATTCTCGTCGAAAACGTCTGGGCGGGATTCATTATCAGCGCTCTAGATGCAGAAAGGTTCCACGATGAGATCAATCATCCATGGTTCGGAATCTACTTCGATGTCGGCAACAACGTCCGATGGGGAGTCCCTCAGCACTGGGTTCAAGTTTTGGGTAATCGGATCGGAAAGCTCGATATCAAAGAGTGGAACGAGAAGTTGCACGCCTCCGAAGGCCTGCGAGCTGGATTCAAGTCCGAACTGGGTGAAGGTACAATCAACTGGCCTGCCGTTTGTTCAGCACTACGCGAAATTGACTACAATGGATGGGCTACTGCCGAAGTTCCCGGGGGAAATCGCGAGCGCCTGGCCGAAATCGCCGAAAGAATGGATCGAGTCCTACAACTGGGTTAGTCTTACTTTGCCCGAATCGCGCCTGAGATTTCTCCGAAAGAAGTTGGCTTTTGTCGAATCTAAGAGACACTGGTAGTGTCCGCACCCGGATGTTCCGACACTTTCTACTGGAGAATTGATCCTGTTTCAGCCGCTTAACTGCCTTACGAAACCCGATTTCCAGCAGGACAGAGTCCAGACTGGAGGGCCTAATCGGGCGACAAAGTAAGCGATAGAATCAATGAAGTTGTACATCGGCAATATGCCCTACGAAACCTCGGAAATCGAACTCCGTGAATTTTTAAGTGAATACGAACCCATCGTCGACCTGCACATGCCGCTCGACCGCGATACGGGACGTCCGCGAGGATTTGCCTTCGTGACCCTTTCCAACCGTGAAATCGGCGAAGTTGCCGTAAACAACCTCGAAGGCGCTGAATTTGGAGGGCGACCTCTACGAGTCCGAGAAGCTGAAGATCGTCCACGCGGCGGCGGCGGCGGGGGCGGCGGTCACCGCGGAGGAGGAGGCCATCGAGGTGGCGGTGGTGGTCACCGTGGAGGAGGTGGCGGCTACGACCGAGGTCGTCGCGACCATGATCGAGGTGGACGACGCGAGCGGGATGATCGTGGTGGTGGTGACGGAAAACGCTACCGCAGTATCTGATAGCTCCAAAACTGCATCTGGCGCGCGTGCGCTTACGTAACCGGTTTATCCTGCGCCGATTGCGGACTCCATTGCTACGGCTCTATCTTTAATTTCGAGATTTGATAAACATGTTCCCTAACATACCATTTGATCGCGTGAACTGGTTTACCTCGGGATTCCTCGTGATTACTTTTTTTGCTGCCGTTATTGGAACGCCCATTTATTTTGTCTACTTCGGCATTGATCCAGTCATTATTGGCCTCTTTGCCACCATGTTTGTTGCCTCTGGGATGAGCATAACTCTCGGCTACCACCGTCTGTTTGCCCATAAAGCCTTCAAAGCGAAAAAGCCGGTGAAAATCTTCACCCTTCTTTTCGGTGCGGCAGCATTTGAAGATTCAGCCCTAGATTGGGCTTCAGATCACCGCAACCATCACAAGCACGTCGACGGTGACGAAGACCCCTACGACATCTCGAAAGGATTCTTTTGGGCGCATATGGGATGGATTTTCTTTAAGCTTTACCCGCGCGAACTTGATAACGTCAACGATCTTAAGAAAGACACACTCGTGATGTGGCAACACAAGCACCACCGCCTCCTTGGTATGTTGGTTGGCATCGTACTACCCACCCTAATCGGGGCTCTCTACAACGGATGGGTCGGAGCTTTGGGTGGTTTTATTGTAGGAGGTGTCGCCCGTCTTGTTGCCGTTCAACACTCCACGTTCCTAATCAACTCGCTCTGCCACACCATGGGCAAGCGGCCTTACGACTCCGGGACTAGCGCACGCGACCACTGGTTTATGGCCATCTTCACTTTTGGCGAAGGCTACCACAACTACCACCACTCATTCCAACATGATTACCGTAACGGGGTGAAGCCTTGGCAATGGGATCCCACTAAGTGGGCCATTTGGACCCTAGAAAAGCTTGGCCTTGTTTCCCATTTAAGACGCGTCAGCGAAGAGAAAATCGTCCTTGCTGAGCTTCGTGAGATCAAGAACCAGACTGAAGCACAAATCGTCGATAATCAGGGCTGGAAGCTGATCACCTGCTCAACACGGCAGGAAGCTTACGAAAAGCTTGTCGAAATATCACACCAACTTGCTGAAGGCTACCACGAGCTAGAGAAAGCGGTTGGTGATCGCATTAATATGTCTCGTGAAAATCTCGCCTACTGGCGCGACCAGACCGCTCGCGCCGCTGAACAGATTACGGCGATGCGTCACCTTCAGGCGACTTTTGCCGTCTGATCACTTCAGAAGAAATAGGCGAGGGCTGATTCACGCCGTGAGTCCTCTTTCTTCTAAGGCGATTTTAAAGACTTGTCTCAGAGGGAGACCCCTGCCAATCTTTGCAGTTCAAATTCTGCTAAACTCATGGCTAAATCCATCTCTCTCAAAACCAATGTCGAGTTGGGCGTGGTGCCCACACATATAAAATTCGTCGGTGGCCTCGTCCCTGACGAAGACGGTCGGCTCCCCCGCAATGACGACGGCGAGCTGATCGTAGTCGCAGAAATGTCGAAGCTAACGACCGCCTCTCCGGTCAAAATTCAGAGCGCCCAAGTTACGGCATTTCCAGGCGTCAATTCTGTCGATATGGACGATCTTTTTAACGGGTTACGCGCCCTTGGTCTAGAAGCACACATTATCATGATGGTTGGCGGGGCCGACCCGATGAATCCTGACGATGAAGATGCCGTCGTCGAAATGCTGAAGGCAGGCATCGAAATCGCAAAAAAATACAGCATCACGCAGGTAGCCTCTACCTCCATCGAAGAATGGATGAAGCCTGGCGCGGCCCCTAAGACTGGCGCGGAATTCGAAGCAGCTGTCGCGCAGAATGCCAAAGTACACGCACGGGTCTATCGCGAGTGCAACGTTGCCAGCAGCAGCATAAAGCACTGGCATATTGAATTTCTTCGTGGCGGCGAATTTCAGACCTTTACTGACGTAGCCAAGTGTTGGGAAATAGTCAAAGCTGCCAATGCTGATCTTGGCACCAAATTTTTCAAGATCATGATCGACGCCGCCCACTGCGGTGATTCTGATCTTTCCATCCCTGAGAACGAGGCATTGATCGCACAGGTGGCGAAGTCCGATGAAATGGGCATGTTCCACGCTTCGGCAAAGACCACGCGCGGTTGTCTCACTACTGACGATGGCTGGATAGGCGCACTGCTCACCGCTGCTGCCAAGACCGGCAAGCTGGAGTATGTATTTGTGGAACTCTTCCACCACGAGGATCCCGCCCTCGAAGGGCTCCGTGAATTAGATCCTGGACACGGTATCGACACGACCGATGGTCGCACCTACAGCGAGGCCACACTTGATGGGGTCGAGTGGGTCGCCCGACGACTCAACAATCTTGTTGCCCGCGGTATTCTGAAGAGCTGAGATTCCACTTCATCTATTCCGCATGCAGCATTTTAACGATGCTGCACCGCCTCAGCGAAAAAGCATGGCTTCTTGAGGGAAAGAGGCCTTTCCGTTACCCGAACTCATCCCAGTTATGCTCGTTAAGGTCGCCCTCCCCCTGATCCTCGCGTTCATAATGTTCTCCCTCGGTGTTGGACTTCGAGTCAATGATTTCACTCGTGTCATTAAATTCCCGAAAGCCTTTGGAACAGGATTATTCAATCAGCTCATTCTCCTTCCGTTGGTTGCCTTTGGGATTGTAACGGCGTTCAAGATTTCACCGGAACTGGCGGTCAGCGTCATGATTCTTTCCTTCTGCCCGGGCGGAGTGACATCCAATGTTCTTACCCGCCTCGCCAATGGAAACACGCCCCTCTCCATCTCACTAACGGCCGTCACCAGCCTACTGTCGATTATAACCGTACCACTTCTTGTGGCCGTTTCTGTGAAACATTTTATGGGCGAACACGAGGCCCAGATTAACGTGACTTTACTGGGAATTAAGATGTTTCTCCTCACTGCCGTTCCCGTGGGTCTTGGCATGCTCCTCAGAGCAAAAGCACCTAGTCTCGTCGAGAAAATATCGAGAACGATCTCTCGCATCGCTATGGTGCTCTTTGTTCTGATCATCATCGCTGCCCTTGCCGTGAACCGAGTCGTTGTCTTCAGCAACTTAGCCGCTCTTGGACCGGCCTTAATTCTTATCAACATCGGCATGCTCGGCCTTGGCTTAGCTTCCAGTAGGCTGCTCAGACTCGAAACCAAAGATGCGACCACCATTTCCCTTGAATCCGGGGTTCAGAACGGGACTCTCGGGATCGCTGTTGGTGCCATGATCGCTGCCAATGCCTCCGATTCGCTACCACCGACCACGGTCGCATCCGCCGTATATGGTATTACGATGTATTTTGTTTCCCTGCCATTTGTCTTTTGGAGAAAGATGGCGGTAAAAGAATGAGGTGCGTCAACGCTCAAAAACGCAGACTCGAGGGACCGTTTCGAAAGAGGAAGCAGGCCCAGTATCTCTTCAAAATTTGATCACCATGACTCTTTCCCGCTTGCGAGAAAGATACAGCTGAAATTCCCGCGTCAGCTAGAGGGATAAAAACCTGGAAAGCCTTGGCCTTCCAGGTTTTGAAGTTAGATCGAAGTGATTCTTGCTTAACCAAGCTCACCAAGCCTTGCCTTGATCGCGTCGAAATCAGGCAAGTCGCCGGGGTTGTCACTGCTCTCAGAGTACTGGATCACACCATCCTTATCGATGATGAAAGCGGAGCGCTTCGGAACGCCACCCATATGGAGATTTTTGTCAGGGAGAAAGCTTTCATACGCTACTTCAAAGGCCTCGGTAGCCGTGTGCTCATAGTCGGAGAGCAAGGTGATACCGATTCCTTCTTTCTCAGCCCAGTTAGCTTGGGCGAAAGGGTTGTCACCACTGATACCGTAGACGCAAGCGTTAAGGTCGGAATACTCGGAAAGCTCGCTTGTTACAGAGCAGAATTCTTGAGTGCAAACTCCAGTGAAAGCCATCGGAACGAAAAGCAGGAGGATATTTCCTTCGCCAATTTTTTCGCTGAGCTTTACCACCTCGGGACCGTTCTCACCAAGTGTGGTGAGTTCAAAATCGGGTGCCTGCGTGCCTACTGAAAGTGCCATAATATTTTGTTAATGAGGTTAGTCGTCAAAACCGGAGGTTAACGAAACACCTCCGCGGGTCAAGATGGATTCATCCCGCTTTTCCATCTTGTTCCGCCTAACAAGAAATGACACATCGAAACCCGGTATGACCCGTCGACGAGTCCGGCGTATTCTTCGTCCGGGCTGAGTTGCGGTAGCGATTGCAGTATGATTCGTGACAGAGGTAGGAACCACCCTTTATAACCCGACTACTTCCGGCGTCGGGTCCTTTCGGATTATGCTTTGGGCCGGTAAGATGCCAGTCTGGACTGAACCAGTCTGCAGTCCATTCCCACACATTGCCCACACAATGGTAGAGTCCGTAACCATTCGCACGAAAGCTCTTCGCAGGAGCAGTACCTGCGTAGCCATCTTCGGCAGTATCGTTCTGCGGAAATTTCCCCTGCCAAATATTGCACCGATGCTTACCTTCCGGAATCAGTTCATCACCCCAGGGATAAATCTTATTTTTCAATCCCCCACGAGAAGCATATTCCCACTCAGCCTCTGTCGGGAGCCGTTTGCCAGCCCACGCCGCATAAGCGGCGGAATCTTGCCACGAAACGTGAACAACAGGATGGTCGCCAAGTCGGTTGATGTTTGTACCGGGACCCCCAGGCTTCCGCCAATTAGCCTTATCTAATCGAGCCCACCATGAGGTCCCGTCCACACTAGTGAGTTGAACGTGCTTGCGATGCCCCTTGGGAATCTGATTGTGAAAGACAAAGGACCATCCATAGCGCTCGGCTTCGGTCTCATAGCCGGTTGCTTCAACGAATTTAGAAAAAGCCTCATTAGTCACTGTTGTTTGATCTATCCAAAAGGGATCGAGACTTACTTCACGGATTGGTCCCTCACCATCTGCCGCCCAGACTTCAGAGTCTTCTCCCCCCATCAGGAAGAGGCCACCTTCCAACACAACCATTCCCTTTTTTGAGCCTGCCGTGGGTGATTGGCTGAGATCACAAACCTCGACTGGCTCATTTTTCTGATCGTCGGAAGGAGCGCAGCAGGACTTTCCATTCATGATAGGTGACTCCTATTCCTCCAGTCCAAGCTTGGTTCCAGTCTCAACGACCAGGCCATCTCCCTCGGTGTAGACGGATGCAATGTAACCGATATGTTTCTGAATCTGCTCATTTTCTGGATCGAGCCGGAAGAAATCTAGTAATGCATAATTAGAGATAAACTCCGACGGCACTTCACCTTCCACGGCTCGAATATCAACAACTTTAAACGCCACCGTTCTCGCCCGAACCTCAGGAAGTAAAACAAAGGTAGCGTTAAGGTAGCGGCTGCCACTGTCGATAATTCCCTTTCGCATGGGTTGGGCCATATCAGCAACAATCCCTTGAGGCGAAATACGGGTGATGTAGGTCTGGCCGCGAAAATCTTCCAACATTTCCTGAGTGGCAATCAGAGTATTCAAATCTGACGGAGAAAACAGAACACGGATTACCTCTTTCTCTTCAACTGCTTGCTCTATCCGCTTGAGTTTCGCCAGAGCGGTCCTTACCGCCGCCTCATCGGGCCGATCCACTAGTATCTTCATAGGAAACTCCTGAGTGAAATCGTCAATCTTTCGAGTCTGGTAGAGCCCCACAAAAGTGTAGAGAACAATGAGACCTCCGAAAACGACAATAATAGAAATCAGAATAATGCACCCACAACCTGGCGATGAGCGCAGTTCCTGAGGGTTTGATTCTTCTTCGTTCGACATGACTCGACTTTGCCCTGCACCAGCAAAAACGCAAAGGGGATTTCAAATCAGCCCAAGGCAGCGTTGACACTTCTTACCGACGCCGATACAAGCGTATTGCCTATGAAGCGGATTCTCGGAATATTTGTACTTCTCTTGATCGTCTACCTAGCGACTTGGGTCATGAGTGACTTATTGACAGGACGTCGGAGTTTTATGTCCGCCTTTAACCAGGAAAATCTTTTGCGACGCACCGCTCTCTTCGGCATCATCGGAATTGGCGTGGCTTTTGTCATCATCACTGGGGGTATCGATCTTTCGATTGGTTCGGTAGTTTGTCTCGTAGGGGTAACGTTCCCGTGGATGGCCGTGCAAGCCGGTGTGCCCGTCTGGTTGGCGCTCACAGTCGTCCTGAGCGCATCACTGCTAATTGGCCTAAGTCACGGTCTTCTTGTGACAAAGATGAAGCTGCAACCATTTGTCGTCACCCTTTGCGGGCTGCTACTCTATCGGGGAGTCACCCGCGGAATCACTAATGATCAGACCGCTGGCTTCCACGGGGAACTGAAGGGCCTTCGCTGGCTTGCTAACGGTGAGGTTCCCATCACTGCAGACTTCGGTCTCCCCGTCCCTGTTATAACCCTTATCGTTGTTGCAAGTCTGGCCGCTTTCTTTCTCAATCGAACCATCTACGGGCGTTACCTTCTTGCTCTTGGAAACAACGAGGAGGCGGCCCGATTCAGCGGTATCAATACCGACAAAATGACGATCCTCGCCTACGCAGTCTGTTCCTTCCTCGCTGGTCTCGGCGGTCTTCTTTTCGTTCTCGATACCAATTCGGCTCAGCCGGTAGACTTTGGAAACTTCTACGAACTCTTTGCTATTGCTGCCGCAGTTTTAGGCGGTTGCAGCCTGCGAGGCGGGTCCGGAACAATCGTTGGGGTTCTCATCGGAACAGCCCTAATTCAACTTCTCAGGAACATGATTACCCTCGTCGATTGGATTCCTCAGAACATCGAATATGCCGTGATTGGTGCCGTCATTCTCTTCGGCGCTCTAGGCGACGAAGTTGCTAAACGCCTTTTAGCGTCCCGACGCCATGTTTAAAGTGTCGGGCCCACGGAGTATCTCGGTCGACTCTATAAAAACAATCACGGCGCAATAACCGGGAGAAAGTCATGGCCGCTCGAAAGCGCGGCAAGAGTGACCCCAACACAAATGTGATAGCAAACACTCCCCGGAAATCACAAGATACGCCCTGCCAAAGAACGGAACTTTTAGCTCCTTCTCCAAAAAAACATCCCCAAAATGATTACGGGATTTTTTATCATTCGTGACGTAAAGCTTCCACAGGATTCATGCCCGCCGCGCGGAATGCAGGATAAATTCCGAACAACACTCCGATTGCAACCGATATCGTAAACGCAAGTGTCGGCGCCCAGAATTGGATGATAGTGACCATGTTAGCAAAGTGAGTCACTGCAAGCGGAATAGCGAGGCCAACTCCCACGCCTAGTAATCCTCCGGCCCCAGACAGAATTACCGTCTCGATCAAAAACTGCATGACAATGTCTTTCCTCTTCGCTCCGAGGGCCCGTCGAATGCCAATCTCTCGAGTTCGTTCGGTCACTGTTGCGAGCATGATATTCATGATGCCAATACCGCCTACAAGGAGAGAAATTGCCGCTATAGATCCTAACACAATATTAAATATTTGCTTAGTGCGCTCCGCTCTGCGCAACAAATCGAGAGGAACTGTCATCTTATAATCTAGGTCCTCATGATTCCGCTCAAGAATGTGCTGAATCGCAAGCGCAGCTGGCATCACGTCATCCGCGTCATCGATCCTCGCGGTAACCTCGTGATACTCCACCTTCTCTGCCTCAAAACTGCCAGAGCGGTATTTGACAAGCACCTCTCCAAAATGGTCTTCAAGCGTAGTAATTGGAATTATCATTTCCATCCCCTCGCTGGATTCAGCAGAACCTTCCAATTCTGATTCGGTCGCCGCAACTACTGGATCATCCTCAATCAACCCAACGACACGAAAATAACTTGTTTGCATGCGAACGGTCTGCCCGATCGGCTCGTTAAGAGGAAAAAGGTTGCGGGCAAGACTTTCCGTCAAAACGCAGACTGGCGAGCAATCCTTCATCTCGATTTCAGTAAAAAAGCGGCCTCTTACCACATCACGATTTTTCATCTTGGGAAACCAAGGCACCGTCCCAAAGGCCGTTCCATCTACGCTTTGGGATACATTCCAAAGAAAATCTTTTACCCGCCGCGACGGAACAGTGACCTGGACTCCGGGAACCGTTGCCTGGATCTGAGTAATATCCTGATAGGTGAGACCATATTCCAAAATCAGCGATCGCTCCTGTTCTCCCGCTGTTGTCGTGTTGGTTGGCTTAACCGACTCGAGGATGATATTTTGGCTGCCCAGTTCCTTGATTTGCTGCTGAGCCTCAAAGCTAGCTCCTTCACCAATCGCCAACATTGCAATCACTGAAGCCACTCCGAAGACAATCCCAAGAGCGGTCAGCAGCGAACGCAACTT
The DNA here is from genome assembly GCA_002323995.1 of Akkermansiaceae bacterium UBA1506. GTDB lineage: Bacteria > Verrucomicrobiota > Verrucomicrobiia > Verrucomicrobiales > DEV007 > Arctic95D-9. Next base: position 14,979 of record DCQY01000127.1, read on the forward strand.
ATGCATCCAGAGGCTCTTCACACCAAGAACAATGGATCGTTTAAGACGGAACAATGAAATTCCTCGTAGAAAAGTGAGAAAGGTCATCAGTTTTCAGTGCGGGAGTCGAAGGCAATCCCTCCGTCTTTGAGGCGAATGACGCGATGCGTTCGCTCAGCCATGCCCTCATCGTGAGTAATCATCACCAGTGTTTTACCGTCGGAATTAAGTTGGTCAAAAATCTCGAGAATGTCACCCCCGGACTTAGAGTCTAGGTTGCCAGTAGCCTCATCCGCCAGAATCACAGCGGGATCATTAGCAAGTGCTCGAGCAATAGCGACACGCTGCTGCTGGCCGCCGGAGAGTTCCGTCGGACGGTGGTCGAGACGTTTATCCAGCCCCACTTTTATGGCCAGCTCAATGGCAGTCTCGCGGCTCTCTTTCTCAGAAATGCCCTGATAGAAGAGAGGAACCTCAATATTTTCGACCACAGAAAGCTGCTGAATGAGGTTGTAGCTTTGGAAAATGAAACCCAGCTCTTTGCCACGCACGAGGGAAAGAGCGTCATCAGAGAGGTTTGAGACATCTGTGCCGTTGAGAAGGTAGGTCCCTATGGTTGGCTGATCAAGGCACCCGAGAATATTCAACATGGTCGACTTACCGCCACCTGAAGGTCCAAGGATCGAAATGTAGTCACCTCGAAAGATCTTCAGATCAATGCCGCGAAGCGCTTTCACGAGAACAGACCCCATCTGATAGTGTTTTTCAACCTCAAGCAATTCGATCACCGGCTTCCGATAATCACAGCCTTCAGCGCCAAGAGTATTGGCTAATTCATTCTCGACGAGGGCATCAGACGAAAGGTCAGACATCGTCGGGATCGGAAGTTTTAGCAACCACTTGCGAAGGCTTGCTGCGTTCTACCGAGTTGATACGAGACCGTGAGGAAGTAGCTATTTCCAACTTAGTCGGCTCGTAGTCGTCGGGCATCTTGAGAAGCACCTCGTCTCCTTTCTCAAGCCCGGAAATAACTTCGATAAATTCGTTATTGTGGGACCCAGCTTTCACAAGGTGGCGTTCAAAACCAGTCGCGGTCTTGAGAAAGACAAAATGGTCCTGATTCTCCACGAACACAGCCTGCACGGGCACATAGATCACATCGATCAATTCCTCGACGATAATTTCCACTTTGGCACTCATCCCAGGTTTTAGGAATTCATGGGTACCTTCAATCTCCACAGTTGCGGGGTATACCTTGAGAGATGGATTGTAGCGGGAAGCATTCGAATCAGGAAGTACTGCTACCTTGGAAACTCTTCCAATCAGGGTCTGGTCGGGCAAAGACTCCGCTGTGATATACGCCTGCTGACCTAACTCAATTTTCTTTATATGAGACTCGTGAATATTGACCTCTACTCCAAGATCGCTCATATCCGGAATCGTAATGATCGGCTGACCGGTCTTTAGGGTAGCTCCCTGAGAAATGCCCTCGTAGTATCGCGAAGTGTAGTAATTCTCTTCCGCACCGCCATAAGCAACCAGCCCTGGGATTTCAGCACGAATCGTGCAGCTAGCCATTTGCTCTTCGAGGTTTTGGCGCTTCTGCAATTCGAGCTCATAACGTCGCTTGGCAGAACGAAAGCGAGCGTAGATTTGCGACATTCGGGCCATCGCTTCGCGTTTCGTCCGAATCAACTCCATTAGTTGTTCTTCGTACCTGGAAAGCATCTTTTCCGCTTCTTTGGGAAACTCATAATCGCGAAACAGCTCAAGTTCCGTTTCGCTCCGCTGCAGGGCCAGCTTGGCTTTATCGAGGCTGACTAACTCATTCTCGAGGGTTTGCTTGGTGATAAAGTCTCTCTCATGGAGTCGCTTCGCTCCCTCCACTGACTCCTCGACAACCGAGAGCTGGGATGCAGCAACAAGAGCTTCATCGGCCATGCGACGGATGGTTTGCTCAGCCTCTCCATCACCAAGCATCTCGTTCGCGAGGAACGTATCGAAGTTCACGTTGGAGGCTAGGCTGGAATCGGCCTCCAGTTCAAAGGGGCCCGTGCCCTCTTCAGCAATAGCTGTCTCAGCCAATTGAGAGGAATCAAAAGACTTTACAATGAGCGCGGTGGCTTGTTTCTCATAGAATTCCAAAGTCTCGTTATTAAATGGCAGACTAAGCTTTTTGAGAATGCTTTCTGCGGCATCAACGCCGACAAATTTCTGGAAATCGAGTAGCGAGAAGCGGAGTTGTTGCCGCTCAGCCTTTATTTTGCTGAGAGCCTCACTTTCTTCAATTTCGATGTTTTGCTTCGCTTCAGCATAAGTCGCCTCGGTCTGTTGGAAAGCGACGTCATGGTCGACAATCTCTTCTTCAAGGGAAGACTGGTCCAGTCTCACGAGAATTTTTCCTTTTTGGACATCCTCCTCAGTGACCATGTAGCCTTCATCAATGATATCGAGAATCTTTACTCCCCAACTTTGTTTAACTTCATTGCGAAACTCCAGAAACTTTAAAGCCTGAATATTGCCACCTTCGAGTACATCAATGACCAGATCCCCTCTCTGTGCAGCAGCATAGGGTATGGCAGTTTCGGATCCACCGGGACCGTTCGTATTCCTAAGCGCAAAATATACCGATGAAACGGCCACGAATCCGATTACGATCGATACCCACTTTTTCATACATTAAGGCGATTCGTTCTCGAGCCGCTCGACCCAAGCCCCATCATCACCAATATATAGGATCCCCATGTCTTTCCAAAGGCGCAACCGCGCTAAGGTATGGACAACCACTGTGGCCGTTCGTTCGTTCTGGGCATTCACGAGATCGTTCTGGGCATCAACAAGATCGCGAGCCTCACCTCTACCCAGTTCGGAAAGTAAAAGTTGCTCTTCAAGTCGCCGGCTCGCCAGAGCCACCTCCTGTTCAGCGATTCGGAAGTTGAGCTTGGCTAGGTCCAAAGTTCGCCAATCATTGTAAATATCGAGCTTGGCATTATCGCGGGCAAGTTCATCGGCGCGCTTCGCTCGTTCGAGGAAAAGCAGAGTCGCGCGGTAGATGTTTCGCTCGGCCTTTCGGTCAAGCGGCAAATCAAGGTCTAGAGTTCCTTCCCAACGGCGACGATCCCAGTCGATAGCCGGAGTTGTGTCATCGGGATCGCTGGTCGGATTGTAATCTAAGGAAATATCGAGTCCCGGAAGCAAACCATTCTTAGCCACCTCAATCCGGCGTTCGGCATCGTCCACTCGATCTGCCGAAGTCGCCAGATCTGGTCGGGTCACCATGGCTATTTTTACAGCCTGTTCTCGAGTGATCCCGGGATCTTCGATTCGGAGTCGAATCAACTCGTCTTCGTCTAACAAAATTTTTACGTCTACTGGAACCCCCAGCGTGATCTTAAGAGCATCAAGCTGCGACTGATAGGACCGAATTGCATTCACCCAACGACTTTCCGCCTGAAGGACAGCTTGCTGCAGTTGCCCGACTTGAGTCAGCGTGCTTCGCCCCTCGTCTTCCAGTGCTTCCTCAACCCTCACGTTCTCGAGCAGCCCTTGGTAGGCCACAAAATTGTTTCGCACGCGGTCGCGGGCCTGGAGAGCCCCGTAATACTGGCCCACCACATCAACAACGAATGCCCGCCGGAAGTCAGCAAATTCGCGCAGATCGTAGAGCATGTTTCGTTCCTCCTGCGTCAGCGCCTCCATTGTCACTGTAGTGCCTCCGCCTTGTAAGAGCGGTTGAACAAGGCTCACCACCAAATTAGAGCTGTTGATAGACCGATTACCGGTGGTGAAGCGAAGAAAATCACGGGTAAAGTCGGCCGAAAGACGCGCGCCTGTCTTGTAGAGCCAGTTAAAACCAACTGAACCGGTGCGCTGAAAAGTATTCGTCGAAACAATGTTGTTGAGGTCCGCGCGGCGAGAATCGGTGGCTAATTCCAGCGAACCCTGCGCAAAAGGCATGGGCTCGAGGCGGTAACGGGCCAAGGTCAAGTCGAGGGCGGCAAGGAAAACGATTTCCTTTTCGTTCAGGTATTCGCGGCCATAGGTAACTCCGGTCTCCAGGGCATCTGCAAGCGTCAGAATTCGACCGCCGCGCTCCTCCGCTCCGTAGTCGCCTAAAAAGTCTCCCCCACCAGCGCCCAGGGGAAATCGTCCCAGTTCCATGTCAGCAGGCAGAGAAAGATCGACATTATTGGCCCCGACATTTCTGACTTGAGGCGTTTTTTCAAACAGAATCGAAAACGCCTCCTTGTCTGCGCGGGCGTGATATCCATCTGCATACCAGTTGCCCTTACAGGAAACGAAAATGAGTAGGCAAGAGGCAAAGAGGAGATTCCAACCCATACGGATGGCAATACACCAATTAGGAATCATTTCGGCGTTCCCCGACCGTGCTCCGCATATCCTTGCAAACATTTCGTTCACTCTCTTTTTCGGGTAAGAGCAATCTCTTGGCAAGTGCGATAACAGTCTGATTGCGTGATATAAAAACGGGACATGACAGGTATGAGTCGGAAACCCAACCCTGTCAGTCCCGGCGATGTGGACTTCGCCGAAACGAAGTGGGAGCGAAACAGGCCACCATAAGCCGGATTCTGTTCGTCTGGCCGTAATCGGCGTCGACGGACGATCATTTATCTAGTTGGATTTTCTTGTGAACCCCCAAATCCCTGCTGAAGCAGAGTGCGACTATTACCCGGGCACACCAACGACCGAAGTCGCCAAACCGGACCGGCTGCCCGTTTGCCCTGTTCTGTCTTGCACCACATGGGGTTTATCGTACCCCCTCCGTTACCTTTGGGGCGGTGAGCTCTTACCTCGCCTTTTCACCCTTACCCTGCGTGAGCAGGGCGGTTTGTTTTCTGCGACACTTTCCGTCGCCCCGCCATTACAACGAGGCTCCCCGGCTTTCACCGGGCATGCTGCCGTATGGTGTCCGGACTTTCCTCTGAGCTCCTAAGATCTCAGCGATCATCTCCGGCCTGTTTCAGCAGTAGCTTAGGCTTATTTAATCCGCTTGGCCACGTAAAATTCAGGCCTCTTTTCAACGCTGTTTAGCAAAGGTCTTGGAAGCTTCTTGTCCAGATTCGACTCGCCAGCTGAGCAATTCGTCCCGGAGCTCTTCTCGAATATCAGCATAATCCGCATCGCTCCATAGATTGGTGAGTTCGAGCGGATCGTTCTCAAGGTCAAAAAGCAGTCCTTCACGACCTCCATCGACGCCATCTGATCCATAGATCTCGACAAGCTTCCAACGCTGAGAACGAACCATAACCTGATAATCAGCCGTGGTGAAGTTGCCGTCCCGTGGGTGTTCAGCAAACACGTAGTCGCGCCCTTTCCATTCAGGCTCATCTTGCAGTGCCGGCAACAGGGAACGGGCAGAAAAGTGCTTCGGAACTTCGCATCCAGCCATTTCCAGAATCGTAGGCCCCACATCAAAGAGAGAAACCGTATCATCAACCTGGCGACCTTTGCCGAAGCGCCCATCCGACGACCAGACAATCAACGGGACTCGCGTCACCTGCTCATACATGGTCCACTTCTGCGAGTGCCCGTGATCCGTAAGGCAATCACCATGATCGCTCGTGAAAATGATGATGGAATTCTCAAGGTAACCCTGAGCTTCCAGCTGTCCCATAATTTCTCCGACCTTTTCATCAATCATCGTCATGTTGGCGCAGTAATGGCGTCGTTGATTGAGTCGTTGCTCATCGGTGGGATCCAGAGGTAGAACGACTGAATCGTGATCGACCTCGTTGTTATGAACGCGCATACCCCGGTAAGCCTCGGGTTGACATTCCAAATCATCCTTCGTCAATGGATCAAGAGGAATTTCTTTCTCAGCATACCCCGCAAGCGCACCCGGTGTTGGATCGTATGGCGGATGCGGTCCCGGAAAACCAATTTCGAGAAAAAGCGGCTCAGTGTTAGGATAAGTTCGCGTCCACCACTGTGCCATATTACCCACAAAATTATCTGCCTGCATGTCAGGATCTAATTCCCAAGTAAAGCTGCCAATCGCCTCATTATAATTATCTCGTTGGCGATAGAGTTCTCGTTGCTGCTTGACGAGCCCACGTGCCGCGAGAGCTTTATCCCATTCATCAAAAAAGTAACGCCCCTCAAGGTAGCGATCCTTATTCTCTACAACGTAACGTTCTTTGAAGCCGCAAGGCGTTGTCATGGGCCAAGTGTGCATTTTGCCCACATTAACAGTGTGGTAACCAGATTCGGTCAAGTCCTCGACCCAACTTCGAGTCCACTCGTCGGCGTTTTTTAAAATACCGGTCGTGTGAGGGTATTGCCCTGTGAAGAGGCTGGCGCGAGACGGAGCGCAACTCGGCGCCGTGATGTGGCATTGATTGAAGGTTACACCCTCATTAACGAGTCGATCGAGATTAGGCGTGTCCATGTGAGGATAGCCCAGGGCATTGATCGTATCGAAACGTTGTTGATCAGTGATGATGAAAATTATATTTGGGCGTGCGTCGCTCATGTTTAAACGCTATAAGACCTTCTCGCCTTTCATCCAACTATGAATTTACTAAGGAACCTTTTTCTAACCGTTTTTGTCACCGCTGCATCTTTTATTTCAGCCCAAGACGGCACAGCCACACCAATCCGAGTCACACATGGTCCAATTCTTGGGCGACCCGGAACTGATACGATGTCCATCTGGGTTCGAACCAACGACGCTGGCCCTGTGACTATCTTTTACGGCAAAGACAAGGATCAACTCGACCAAGTGGCTCCCCCGCTGACGACAAATCTAGTTCATGACAACACCGGCATTGTTACCCTCACCGGTCTCGAATCCAACACCCGGTATTACTATCGTATCGAGGATCACCAGTTGGGTGGTGACTTCCGTACTATGCCTGATCCAGCCAAGTTCCAAAACGATGAGATCAACCCGGAAGGTCTTTTCAACTTCAGTTTCGAGTTTGCCTGCGGCAGCAACCAGGCCGGCAACGGAAACAGCAACGGAGCCACGCTCCCTGTCTTCGACGTTTTAAACCGTGACTGGAAGGATAAAGTCCACTTCGCCATCCTCAACGGAGACTGGCTCTATGAAGACCGTCGTGAATACCCAGCTTCCAAATGGATGCATCAGGTTGCGATCGACAACGATCAGGCTCCCGACATCATCAAGAAGGCACCTACTATCGCTGGCGTCTGGGAGAACTACAAAATCTACCTTGAACGCGGCCGCAATCTCAGCAAGTGGCACCGTCACGTTCCCTCATTTTACACCGCCGACGATCACGAACTGCTCAACGATATCTTCGGTACAGGCGAAGCCGGCTTCGTCAATCGGCGCGCCGTTTTCCGGGACCCGGCAACACGGGCCTGGTTTGACTACCTCGCATGGGCCAACCCTGTCGAACACGATCAAGTTGCCTGGATGAGCGAAGGCCAGTTCAAGGCAGGGAGCGATATTATCGAAGACCCTAACGCCGAGTTTACCAAGCTTCCGCTTGAAGAAATGGCTAATCTCCACGTCCACTGGGGCACTGAGACTGCCGGCGTAAAAGATGCTGCTCTAGACTCCCAGCCCGGCGATCCAAACTCCGCCGTCTACGACATTGTCGAAGTGATCAGCCCGACTCAGATCAAAGTCTCACCCCCGGCCAAAGCCGATGGCAAAGCAATCTACTCAATCGGCCGACGATGCTATGGTAAGTTCAGCGTTTCAAACTGCGACTTTTTCCTCGTAGATACTCGTAGCCACCGAGATCTGCATGACGTCGACACACCAGCGAAGCCAGGCCGTTCCATGCTCGGAAAGCAACAGCTTAAGTGGCTCAAAGATGGTATCAGCGCCAGCACGGCAGACTTTATCTTTGTGGTCTCGTCAGTGAACTTTATGGTCCCCCATGTCGGTAGTGGTGGAGGCGACGACAAGCAACTCACCATCAAAAAGGATGATGCCTGGACAGTCTTCCTCGACGAGCGGGAAGAACTCATCGAATTCTGGGACGAACTCGAGCAACCCGTATTCGTCCTCACCGGCGATCTCCATAACTCGTTCGCCATTCGTATCACTGACAACGTTTATGAATTTGCCAGTGGGCCGCACAATTCCATCAACCACATGCCTATCGTAGACGAAGGTGGGCGCCCTGCTAACGGCAAGTTCAAATACGGACCGCGTGAGTGCGAAATTCGCTGGTCCAGCTATGCCATGGAAGACATTCCCCGCCCCAACCGCACTTTCCCTCACTTCTGCGTTGTTCGAGTAAACAATGTCTTTAACAATCCGATTGAGCGAGACGGAGAACGCTGGTTCGCCTTCCCCCATCCCCAAGTAGTATTCCAGTTCTACGATGCTCTCACGGGCGATTTTGTTTACTCCGAAACAATTATCAAGGGGCTCCCTTAGTCTCGCCCTTCCGAATTTCGATAAGGCGAAAAAACTCTTCTACTTCTGTGAAAGCCACTCTCAGGCGCATCGAATCCGGCGAGCAAATCGAAAATCGGCGAAGATCGCCATGTTGGAGTCCGTTTGCTCAGTGGCCATGAATATCTGTCGCTGAAGAATTGGCTCCATGCAAATGCCGTTGAATCGGCGTTGTCGGGAAGGAGGAGAATTATCCGTCTTAAACGATGCAGAATCATCGAGTCCCAGACGGATCTTCTTCTTCGCCACCACACCATAAGGTGGCGTCTAAAAAGTCCGCTCGAAACCTCCGATTTAGAATGTTTGGCTGCGGGTATCTTGCTCATTTGAGAAAGCATTGGCAGCGCCTTTGTTAACTCACACACTGATGAAGGGCCCCTGGTCATGGAAAAATTGGCTGGAGGCTGCGAAAATCATTCTTCTAGACCGCGACAAGCCGCTTCAGCTTGGGCCTAAATTTACTCACCACTACGGTTCAGCTTCGAGGATCAGTCGGTTGCCCACAGCATCGGTTCGTGCGAGGTTTGAAGTATATGCAGGTTTTTCTGTTCCTCTTTGCTGTCGCCCTCGCTGTCACGATGTGGGGACGCAGCCGATTCCAGAAGATTTACGGCCAGGAGATTGAATACTCTCTGCCTTCGAAAATTACCGGGGCCGCACTGGCCGGGCTAATCCTTCAGCAGCGCGGTATTGAAGGCGTCGCCGTTGAGAAGAGCCGCGGTTTAATCGACGATTTCTATTCACCAGAAAAGCGAGAGATCACGCTCTCCCCCTCGCATTTCAATGGAACCAATTTCCCTTCATTGGCTATGGCTGCTCAGCAAGCAGGGAAGGCAATTCAGCACCATGAAAACCACCGACCGCTATTCTGGCGTGCCACCGCGATTCGATGGACAGTCTATCTCAGCATCCCAATGCTCATCATCGGTCTTGCCACTCTCGGAATGGGCATGACCAAAACAATCTTCCCGCTCGTTCTCCTTGCCTGGTCACTTATCAGTTTTTGGAACTTGGCCACAGTCCCCACAGAGTTGGACGCTGGCGAAAGAGCCAAGAAGCAAATGGAGGAACTCAAAGTCTTTCGTAATCTCGACGAACGCGTCGGTGTGGAACGAGTTATGGGGGCTTCAAGTACTGCCTACCTCGACGGGCTGTTTACCGTGGGATCGTGGGTTGCCAAAAGGTTGCTTCCCTGGGCGAGAAAGAAAATAAAAACGGAACGAGAGAATTAACGAATCACTTGAGCGTGGTAATTTTGATATCTTTGAACCACACGTATTGACCATGATTCTGCAATCCGATGCTCCCTCGCATCGGCTTATCCTTGATCGCGACCTTAAACTTATTCGCAGTTCCGTCGGGGTTCTTACCGGGCTCCGGCCAGTCGTTTACATCGACATTAAAGACCTCAACGCTGTTAATGTAACAGGTGATTTTCGGTCCTTTGGCTCGCAGTTTTAAAGTGTCCCACTCCCCCACCGGGTTGGCAGGATTGGAGGAAGCTTCTTTCCCCTCATAAAATGAGCCATGAAGTTTTTTACCATCTTTGGGGCCATGAGTCCTCTGAAAACCTTCGTTGTCCATCAACTGGATCTCGTGACCTCCGTTGACCGGATTGTCACGCTCAGTTCGATAAAACACCCCGCTGTTAGCGCCCTCTGAAAGCTTGTAGGAAAGCGTCAATTCAAAATCACCGTATTGCTGCTTTGTCCAGATGTAGCCCATGCCCTTGAGCTTCTTCTTTCCATTTTTATCCTCAACCTCCTGCATATTGCACGTTAGTGCACCCTCCTCGTCGATTTCCCAGGCTCCTTCACCGAAGTCCCAGGCATCGAGGCTGGAACCATCGAAAAGAGATTTCGTAACATGATCATCGGCAGATGCCGCCATGAACACAAAAATCATCAAGAGGATAGAAGATACCTTCATAGGACGAAACTTAGCTAATCATAAAACCTCTCGCCAAGGCGGAAGCGCTACCGTATCTGCGGGATCGCACTCAGCAGCGTCTTGGTAATCTGAGACTGCGGATCTTTAAAGAGATCCTCTGCCTCCTGAACCTCAGCAATCTTGCCAGACTCCATCACCGCGATGCGATCGGCAATGTAACGCACCACAGAGAGGTCATGGGAAATAAAGATCATAGTGAGATCGAGTTCGTCACGAAGGTCTTTTAGCAAATTCAAGATCTGAGATTGGATGGAAACATCAAGCGCAGAAACTGGCTCATCAGCCAGAACTAACTTCGGCTCTGTAGCCAGAGCCCTCGCAATAGCGATTCGCTGACGCTGCCCGCCAGAAAACTCATGAGGGTATTTACGCACGAATCGCGAATCTAACCCAACCCGCTCCATTAAATCGGAGACAGCCTTCCTCAAGCTATGGCGATCCGAAGCTAAATTAGGGTGACGTGTCAGGATGGCTTCAGCCAGCGTACTGAAGACAGTCATGCGGGGGTTGAGTGAAGCGTAGGGATCCTGAAAAATCATTTGGAAATCGCGACGACGCTTTCGAATTTCGCTATGAGGCAGATCCACCAGTCGCTCTCCCTCGATAACGACACTTCCCGAGGTCGGTTCAAGAAGTTGCATGATGAGCCGCGACAACGTCGATTTCCCGCAGCCACTTTCCCCGACAAGCCCGAGGATCTCACCTCTTTCCAAAGTCAGGCTGACGCCATCTACCGCCTTTACCTCGGTAAAATTCATCCCGAGTAGCCCCCCACGCTTGGTGAAGTGCTTTGTCAGGTTCTGTAATTCGAGATACGACACCGCTATTATTTTTAAATTCTGGCACTGAGGCAGCCTGGACAATCTTGAACCCAATGTTCTCTCTCCAACTCAACCAATTCCGGTCGAGTATCGATACAACACGGATCACCTTCCTTGACTTCGCAACGGGGAGCAAAGGCACAACCAACAATATCCTCGGAAAGATTCGGTGGAAGACCCGGAATAGTGTAAAGCCTTTTGCCTTTCGACTGCATTGCCGGGATCGACTTCTGCAAAGCCCGAGTGTAGGCATGCTTGGGCGAGTTGAAAATTGCTTTCACATTGGCACGCTCCACAAATCGACCGGCGTACATGACATTCACATAGTCGCACACCTCCGAAACGACAGCGAGGTCATGAGTGATAAAAATCACCGCCGTTCCCAAATCTTCCTGCCTTTCTTTGATTAAATCGAGCACCTGGCGCTGAATCGTGACATCCAACGCCGTCGTTGGCTCATCGGCAATAAGAATCTCCGGACGAGTGATTAGTGCCATCGCGATCATGACACGTTGGCGCATCCCACCGGAAAACTCGTGGGGGTAGCTGTGAATTCGCTTGTGCGGATCCGGGATACCGACAGCGTCGAGTTCGGCGACGGCCCGCTCCAGCGCTTCGGATTTCGAAGCTCCCTCGTGAATTTGGAGAGGTTCGATGAGTTGAGTCGAAATCTTAAGGTAAGGATTCAGTGAGGTCATTGGATCTTGGAAGATGAGCCCGATCCGACTGCCTCGGACTTTCCTCATCCCCGCCTCGCTCAAGGACAGCAAATCGATATCGCCAAACTTTGCTAGACCGCTTTCGATGCACCCGGGTGGCTGTGGAATAAGATTCAGGAGAGAATAACAAGTGACTGACTTTCCTGAGCCAGATTCTCCAACGATTCCCACCGTCTGCCCCGCTTCGACATCAAACGAAACATCATCCACCGCCTTCACCACGCCATCACGAGTGTGAAAGTAAGTCCTCAGGTTTCTAACTTCTAGAAGCGCCATCAATCAATTCAATCTACCGGCGGAACTTCCCACTCCACAATCTTGCACCGTGACATATCAAACGGGGAGTATTCGGTAACAACATCGCAATCCGTCGGTGCCACCTCACGAGGAGGGCGTGGACCTTTCCTTTCGAGCACCCCGTATGACCGGTATCCATTAGCCATGGTAACCTCAAAGAGCTGGTCCTCCTTATGCACCGCTGTTACGCGGCCCCGGGCCCGGATAGGAAGTCGTTCTGACATCGAAAACAATCTGTCAGAGAATCACGGCTTGGCAACGATAGAGCGAATCATTTCCATGATCTCGTTTTCGCGCCCCACCATTACGGGAAGCGTCGTGCTGGCCTGGACAAAATAGACCCGATCTCCCACATCGAAAACGAGCAGGTAAAATCGCATCTCATAATCGAGGCCCTCTTTTCTTACAACACCTTCCGCTTGAGAAAAAATTGCCGGCCATTTCTTCTCAGCTCCGTCAAGAATCCCGCCGACCTGCCCTGTCTTGTAGTCATCGACCTTCTTCAAATAGAAACGCTTATCCACATCAAAGTTCGCAATGGTCAGGTCCATCAGATCCTGCATTGTCCCGTTCACCCCGTCGAAAGAGCGGAAGAAAATGGACGAACGATTGTCCCTGGTGTTGAAACCCGCCTCCACATCATCTCGCTTCGGATCAGATTCATACCAGCCTAGCGGAAGAGTCACTGCGATCTTCTTTTCAGCAATAATGACCTTTTTCCCGGAAGCCTGAATCGATGTTCGGGGGCCAAAGACCACGAAGATCGCTAGAAGAAAAAACACCCATCTGATAAAAAACCGTTGCCCCGCGCCCATCTTCAATCTCTATATCCGCAGACTAAGCATTTTTTAAGACTATGGCACGAATTAACGACAACTTCCTCAAGCTCAAGGCCGGCTACCTTTTCCCCGAAATCGCCCGTCGCGTCAACGCCTACACCGAAGCCAACCCTGAATTAGCTGATAAGCTGATTCGTTGTGGTATCGGCGACGTGACAGAGCCTCTTCCCGAAGCCTGCCGCCGAGCCATGCATGGCGCTGTCGACGAGCAGGGCAATTCAGAAACGTTCCGCGGCTACGGCCCCGAGCAGGGCTATGACTTCCTTCGCGAAGCCATTGTGACCAATCAATTCGCAGGCCTCGGCATCAACGCGGACGAAGTTTTTGTCTCTGACGGCTCCAAGTGTGACTCCGGCAACATTCTCGACATCTTCGGCCCCGGCAATAAGATCGCGATCACCGACCCTGTCTACCCCGTCTATGTCGACACTAACGTCATGATTGGCAACACCGGCGAAGCTGATGAAAGCGGTGCCTACGCTGGCCTCGTTTACCTGCCCTGCACCGCCGAGAACAATTTCGTTCCCGCCATCCCCGAGGAGAAAGTCGACCTCATCTATCTCTGCTACCCGAACAACCCGACCGGAGGCACCGCGACTCGCCGCCAACTCGAAGCCTGGGTGGCTTACGCAAAAGAGAATCAGGCCATCATCCTTTACGATGCCGCCTACGAAGCCTTCATCCAGGAAGAAGACGTGCCTCACTCAATCTTCGAAATCGACGGAGCCAAAGAGTGCGCCATCGAATTTCGTTCCTTCTCCAAGAATGGTGGTTTCACAGGAACCCGCTGCGCCTACACTGTGATCCCAAAAGAGCTTAAGGGCTTCACTGAAAGCGGGGAAGAACAGGCCATACATCAGCTTTGGTCGCGTCGGCATAGCACCAAGTTCAACGGAGCCAGCTACCCAGTCCAACGTGGCGCAGCTGCCGTTTTCTCTGAGGAAGGCAAAGAGCAGGTCGCTTCGCTGATCAAGGGATACATGGGCAACGCCAAGTTACTCCGCGAAGCCTGCGAAAAAATTGGTCTCTCCGTCTTCGGAGGTATCAACGCTCCCTACGTTTGGGTCGGCTGCCCTGAGGGCGTCAGCTCCTGGGAAATGTTCGACCGAATGCTCGAAGGCGCCCAGGTCGTCATCACTCCCGGTGCCGGATTTGGCGCTGCCGGCGAAGGCTACTTCCGCATCTCCGCTTTCAACAGTCGCGAAAACGTCGAGGAAGTTTGCCGGCGTGTTGAAGAAAATCTCGGCTGAAGTCCCCCTCAATTCCCTGAGTTCCGCTCGATGAACTCAGCCACGTCCCGGTTCCATTCCTGATTGGACTTCTCGATCGTGTACATCATGTGCCCTCCCTCGTAAAAGGTGTATTCGATGTTTTCAAGAAAGGATGGATCCATGTCAAGGTGGTCGATGCTGTGGCGAATAGCGGAGTAGGGTGTCGCCAGATCCTGATAACCGACGTTAATCATCACTTTAAGAGCCGGATTTTCGGACATCGCTGCCGCAAGCTTCGGCGTCACCGTGATCGCTTCTCCGACGAAGTCGTCCTTGTAATTCCATGGGTGAACCCGGCGACTGAGAATCTCGTAAATTAGGTCACTTTCAAATTCCAGCTCCCGACGAATGTAATCGTTGAGCGTCGCCGAATACGGACCATAAACGACGGAATAACTTGGATCAAAGTCTGGCGAACTCCCCGCGAGATTGCCATCCTTTCCGGTGACACGGGCATCAAAGCGACCCAGCATCACTCCATCTTCCTTGAGTAATTCCTCACGGAAAAAACTCGCCGGAACTTTCAGGTCAAAACGTTTCACGGTCTCGGCATCGATGCCAATGTAACGCGAAACCTGCGTGGCGATAGCTTCTCGGTCGACGTCGCTGAGTCGCTTCCCTTGCAGCAAGGCAGACGCGTAGTCTCCCATGGCAAAAGCCTCAACTTCCTTGCGGCGGGCTTCCTGATTTTTCAGCAAGTCCTCATCTAGTTTGTTATGGTAGGCCGCCACTTCGCTCATGGCTTCAAGGAAGGTGACCTGAGAAAGATCAGTTCCCCAGAGGGTGTCGAAACTGAGCACACCAGAAACGAGAATCACCCCGTTGAGGTAAAACCCGAAATCTTTATGCAGGGTATGAGCCAGTCCGGCAGCGCGAAACGCCCCGTAGCTCTCGCCCGCAAGAAACTTGGGGGAAAGCCAGCGCTCGTGACGAGTCGTGTAGAGGCGGATGAACTCGGCCATAGAATCGAGATCACCGCGGAAGCCATGAAACTCATTCGCCTTATCCTTATCGTTCGCTCGGCTGAAACCCGTGCTGACCGGATCGATGAAAACGAGGTCAGCGACCCTCAGGATGGAATCGGGATTATCACCGATGCGGAATGGTGGATTCGGCATCATGCCGTCTTCGGTCATTTGCACACGCTTCGGACCAAAGCCGCCGAGATGGAGCCAGACTGCCGAAGATCCCGGTCCGCCATTGAAGCAATAGACGATGGGACGCTTGGCAGGATCTTTAACACCGTCCTTCACATAAGCCACGTAAAACATCGACGCCGACGGATCTTTTTCCCGCTTCGACACAGTCATCGTACCCGCGGTCACGGTGTAGGAAAGCTCCTCACCCCCAAAGGTTCCCGTGTGCTGGGTTTTAGAGGTTTCCTCTTCTGATTGTCTGCCTTTGCCCTTCTCCTCCTCTGCCGGCTTTTTTTCGTTTTTTGCTTCCTTATCGTCGTTAGCCTTAACCGGCAGCACAAAAAATGACAGAGTAATGAGGAAAGAGGCAGTGAATTTCATGGAGGCAAGCTAATCGCTCCCGATCACAAAAGGCAAGTCTAAGACTAACCCAACAGAACGCCCCTATGGTGAAGGTGTTCGGCTCCGAAAACGGCTCATAACCCCACATTCACCACCCCACTAAATATTGATGCGTTTCTTCCCTGGCCGACGAAACCCATCGCCCCGCCGCCACACTCTTAATTTTAGACGAACGAATAAAATCTCTATCGTTCCGACACTCGACGCTGGGGAATTGGCATGGAGACCCCTGGGGGCACTCCTCAAACATCCCGAAATTCCCTTTAACTTTTAGTTTGTGAAATTTTTCACAAACTGTTTGATCCGGCTTTCGGCAGACGTAACCTTTTTTGACTAATCATTCTTTATTGATGCCTGACGATACCACGCAACACGCCGCCTACGATTCCAAGGTCGAGGGTAATGTCATTTTCACGAAGGTGGACGCCGCCATCAACTGGATGCGTTCCAATTCGCTTTGGCCAATGCCAATGGGGCTGGCCTGCTGCGGCATCGAGTTAATGGCCTCGGGAGCTTCTCGCTTCGACATTGCTCGTTTTGGCGCCGAAGTCATGCGCTTCTCACCGCGTCAGGCCGACGTCATGATCGTGGCCGGCACGGTTACCTACAAAATGTCTCTCGCAGTAAAGCGGATCTGGGACCAGATGCCTGAGCCCAAGTGGTGCATCGCCATGGGTG
The DNA here is from genome assembly GCA_002323995.1 of Akkermansiaceae bacterium UBA1506. GTDB lineage: Bacteria > Verrucomicrobiota > Verrucomicrobiia > Verrucomicrobiales > DEV007 > Arctic95D-9. Next base: position 31,472 of record DCQY01000127.1, read on the forward strand.
CTTGCGCCTCTTCCGGAGGCATGTATCGCAGCTATGCTACCCTGCAGGGTATCGACAATCTCATTCCCGTAGACGTGTATGTCTCCGGTTGCCCTCCGCGCCCCGAGGCCCTTCTTGAAGGTCTCATGAAGCTCCAGAAGAAGGTGACCGAAGAAGAGTCCTCCATGGCCCACTTTCAGGCCGACAGCGCCCGCACTCTCGAAACGTCAAAAGCTTGATTCGCAACCTTACTGCCCATGAGCGTGATTCTAAATGCCCTGAAGGAACAATTTGGAAAGGCGATCCTTGATGTTGTCGAATTTCGCGGTGAAGACACCGTAATCGCCACCAAAGAGAGCGCTCATAAAATCCTTAAGCACTGCCGCGATGAACTCGCATTCGACTACCTTGTCGATATCAGCAGCCTAGACCTTCTCGGTGAAGAGCCTCGCTTCGAAATGGTCTACGAGCTTTACGCACTCGGAAACGGCTCCAATCAACATCTCCGCATCAAGTTCAAGGTCGCTGAAGACGAAAAAGTCGATTCCGTCACTGATCTCTGGAAAACCGCCAAATGGCACGAGCGTGAAGTTTACGACATGATGGGGATCGAGTTCAACGGACTTGCTGATCACCGACGCATCCTCATGTGGGAGGGTTATCCCTACCACCCCCTTCGCAAAGATTTTCCTCTAGCCGGACGCCCCACAGAATTGCCGGATGTGGCTTTCACTGAAAAAGCACCCCTCGCCGGAGGTCCCTTTGTGACTTCTCCGACCAGCGCAAGCACTTCCCACCGCGAGCCGCGCTCCCGCGATTTCGATTGATCCTTTTGCCGCTGCGTCTCAACGTATCCGATGGACTGGATACCGGAAGAGTGGTTCACCGCGTTGGAATGGCTCCAAGAGCGTGAAACGTTGTTTGTCTGGATCGGAGGCTTCTCCTTGGGCATCTTGATCATCAGCGCCGTTACTGTGCCTGTCATCATCCGTCGATTGCCCAGCGATTACTTTGTGCGAAAAAGTGCCCGGGACGTAAGTGACGGGCATCCCCTGCTGCGCCTGCCCTTCCTCTTCATTAGGAACTTCGTCGGCGGACTACTTGTTACGGGTGGAATTATCATGCTTGTAACCCCTGGTCAGGGATTGCTTACAGCGGTCGTCGGTCTCTTACTGATGGACTTTCCAGGCAAACGTCGTCTCGAAATTTGCCTGATCCGCTTTGGCCCGCTCAACAGGGCAATTAATTGGATCCGGCGCCGCGATAATCGCCCCCCTCTCGAACTCCCGGAATCTTCATCGAAGAATCCTTCGTAATAAGAGGGACAAAGTGAAATTTGCATTGTGATTTCGCTAAGAACATTCTTATTGCGCAAACTATGAGCGATCACATCAGACTGCACATTCCAGGCCCGGTTGAAGTTTCTGCGGGAACTTATGAAGCCATGGCGACCCCGATGATTGGACATCGGTCCAAAGACTTTGTAGCCCTACATGACGATGTCTATCCCCGCCTTCAGGAAATGATGGGAACAACCCAACCTGTTTTTCTTTCTACCTCCTCCGCCTGGGGAGTCATGGAAGGTGCGATTCGCAATCTCGTCGCCAAGAAAGCGCTTTGCTGCTGTTCCGGTGCTTTTTCCGATAAGTGGGTCGATGTCGCTCGACGCTGCGGCAAAGAAGCCGAGGCTCTTCAATACGAGTGGGGTACTCCAATCGATCCGGCCGACATCGATGCAAAGCTCGCCACTGGTGAATTTGATGTTGTCACCTTCATACACAACGAGACGTCCACCGGTGTTCTGAACCCGCTCGAAGAGGTTGCCGCAGTCGTGAACAAGTACGAGGACGTGCTACTCGTCACCGACACAGTTTCTAGTTTTTCCGTTATTCCCATTGAGTTCGACCAACTTGGCGTGGACGTGCTTTTAACCGGGAGCCAAAAAGCACTCGCCCTGCCGCCCGGTCTCGGAATTTTCGCGGTCTCTGAAGCTGCCTTTGACCGCGCCGCTACGATCAAAGATCGAGGTTACTACTTTGACTTCCACGAGTTCAAAAAAAATCAAGAGAAGTCCATGACCCCGAGCACCCCATGTATTTCCACGATTTACGGACTGCGCCACCAACTCGACGTCATCTTCGAAGAAGGTCTCGAAAACCGATATGCTCGTCACGAAAAACTCAATAATCTTGTCGCTGAATGGGTCGTCGCTAACGAGTTTGAGTTCTTCGCTCCGGAAGGCTTCCGTTCCAAGTCTCTCACGGCGGTGAAGAACAATAAGGGTATTGATGTTGCCAGACTGGGCCAGATCATGCGAGAAGATCATCAAAAGCAGGTCGACGGCGGCTACGGCAAGATCAAAGGAGAGACCTTCCGACTCTCCAATATGGGCAACGAGACTGAAGAATCGATCGCCGGACTACTAGCTGCACTGGACGATTCACTCGCCAAACTCTAATTTCTGAACATGAACGAACGACCCGTGTTCTCCACGAACCCAGGTCGCGTCGCGGTCAAAATTTGCGGGATCCGTAACGGCGCTCAAGCCGAGGCGGTCATTAACGCCGGAGCTGATGCGCTCGGGATCAACTTCTACCCGAAGTCAAAACGCTTTGTTGCTCTCGACGAAGCACTTCCATGGCTCAACGAAATTAGTGATTCGGTTCCTCGAGTTGCCGTCACCGTCAACGCTACGGACGACGAACTGGAACGTATTGCCGATTCGGGCGGGATCGACTGGATCCAACTTCACGGGAACGAAACACCAGACAGGCTAAAGTCACTCATACATCGGGGTTTGCCCGTCTTCCGTGCCTTGGGCGTGAAAGACAAGGCCATGTTGCAATCGGCTGCGGCTTACCCTGGCACGACCCTTCTACTCGACGCCTACGCCCCGACCGAATATGGCGGCAGTGGCGAAACGATGGACTGGAAGCTTGGCGCCCAAGCCGTCCAACAATGGCCCGACCGCCAGATCGTCCTTGCCGGTGGCCTCATGCCTGACAATGTCGCCAGAGCGGTAAAACAGGTCCAACCAGCAGGGGTGGATGTCGCCAGCGGTATCGAGTCAGAGCCCGGTGTCAAAGACCTAGGATTGGTGCGAGCGTTTATCGAAGCGGCCCGAGTGTAAATCTCACCTCCGTGACCCAATGGAGATCTGATGCACGTGTGATGGCAGTGGCAGATAATCGCCCTCCTTTACCATCCAACGATCCAACTTCTCGCGAAATTGTTCCTCAACTTCCTGCGTAGCCGCACCACCGGCCAAATTCTCGAGTTGATAGGGGTCCTTCTCCAGATCGTAGAGTTCAAAAACGGGGCGAGGCAACCGAAAGAACAGTCGCTCGTGAAGCTTTGACAACTCTCCTCTTGCCCTCGCCTCCTTGATCTCTTCCCAAGCGACATTATTTCCCTTGCTCATATCGGTCGGACCATGCTCTCTCTCAGGGATAGCGTTGTAGACGAAGTGGTAACGCTTCGTCGTAACCGATCTCACGAGATCAAAGCCATCTGATCGCGTCAGCGGCCCCCAATGCCATCCACGCTCAGCGAACACTCGCTCGCGCCCCTTAAAAACATCCCCCTTTAATAGGGGAAGAAAGCTAACGCCTGTCATCCCCTTATCCGGTTCAACATTAGCAGCTGAAAGGATCGTCGGTGCCAAATCGACCCCGCTAATTAAATGCTCACTCTCACTCCCCGCTTCGATCACACCCGGCCAGCGAATGATGAGCGGCACATGAATGCCGCGCGTCGCCAAAGTACCCTTTCCACGCAATAAGGCCTCTCCGTTGTCTCCCATGAAGATAACCAAGGTATCCTTTTCCAGACCCCTGCTTTTGAGTAGGTCGAGCACCAACCCGACTCCGCGATCGAGATCGCGCACTTCAGCCAGGTAGCGCGCATAATCAAGCCTCACTCCCGGAAGATCCGGCCAATCGGGAGGAAGGACCAACTGAAGAGGATCAATACCTTCATGATCTTCACCAAAAGAACGATGAGGCTGATTGAAACCAAAGTAGAGGAACCATGGCTGCTCTTGAGGGACCGCGTCCAAGACCAAGCCTACAACCTCACCGACCCTGTTGAGAGCTTCTCCCTTGGTCTTTGCACCCCTGACGAAATAATCGAATCTTGACTCAAACTCTTCCCCCCTCATTCCCAAGTCAACAAGCGCCTCTGCCACGTGCGGCAGATCATTGCTCTTCCCATCCAGATGTTGATGCCGACCCTCAAGCCCAACCCAGTAACCCGCGCCTCTAAGCAGATCGGTAAACAGCATGACATCTGTTCGGGCTGGTTGGGCAAATCTGGTCGCCGAAATGCCCACAGGAGACCGCCCTGCAAAAATCGATGTCCGCGAGGGAGCACACTGGGGGGCTGAAGTATACGCCCGATCAAAGCGCATCCCTTGTTCCGCCAGAGCATCCAAGTTTGGCGTCAGCCCTAGATTCCGGCAATTAGGATCTCCATACGACCCAAGATGCGGCACACTGTGATCATCAGAAAGAATGAGCAGGACGTTAGGCTGAGCCAGCAGCTGGTAAGAGCTGGCGGCGATGAAAATGAACAGAAATGCGGACGAAAAAAAACTCTTCATGATTGGAAACTCAGTCACGCGACAGCGCCGCGCTGGTTCCTCCCAGTTTACAACCGAACCAAGCCATAGGCAGTTAATCTCATCAGGTCGACTCTCGCGTACGATACCGAACCACTGTCAATTGTCGAACCACGATTCCAGCAACCCATGCAATCGAAGGCTCGAAGCGTTGAAACTTGAAGGGGATGCGGTAAACCAAACACAACCCGATTGCTTCTCCTCTTGAAACTTGCCACTCTCCGACCAAAACTCTCTCATGCGCGAACTGCTTGTTGCTACCCACAATTCCCACAAGACCGCAGAATTCCGAGCCATATTGGCCAAACACTTCGATGAGATCTCCGACTTAACAGCGCTTTCTGATGCGAAAGAACCGGTAGAGGACGGGTCCACCTTTTCCGAAAACTCTGCAATCAAGGCTCTCGCCGCAAGCGATTTACTGCCCAGTGCCTTTGTCATCGCTGATGATTCGGGACTCGAAGTCGATGCACTCGATGGGGCTCCCGGCATTCACTCTGCCCGCTACTCCGGCGAAAGCGCTACCGATGCCAGCAATCGCGATAGATTAATAACTGAACTGGCGAGACCGGAGCATGAAGGAAAAGCTCGATCCGCCCGTTTTCGCTGTGTCATCACCGCAGCCAAAGGAGGACAGGTTCTTGCCGTATTCGACGGAGTTGTGGAAGGACGAATCGCAGAAAGTATGAGCGGCGAAGGTGGCTTCGGCTACGATCCCCTTTTCATCCCCGAAGGCTATGAGAATTCCTTTGGCGTTTTAGCAGAGGAAGTAAAGAACGGCATGAGTCACCGGGGTCGGGCTCTAAAGAAGTTTTGCGATTGGCTTGAAGATCAACCCTAGCCAGTCTCAATCACCATTTCCACAGGGCAATGATCGGACCCCATCACATCACTTAGAATCTTGGCGGACTTCACTCCGTTCATGAGGCTACCGGTGACGCAAAAGTAGTCCAGTCGCCAACCCACGTTTTTAGCGCGCGCGCCACCCCGGTAGCTCCACCAAGAGTAATGGTCAGCTTCATCAGGATGAAAATGGCGGAAAGTATCAACAAACCCGGCGGCAAGAATGTCGTCAAAACCAGCTCGCTCCTCATCCGAAAACCCGGCATTTTTCCGATTCTGCTTGGGACGCGCCAGATCAATCTCGGTGTGTGAGACGTTGAGATCGCCGGCAAAGATAACCGGCTTCCTTTTCTCGAGACCCTTGACATAGTTGAGAAAGGCGGCATTCCAACTCACCCGGTAATCAAGCCGCCTTAGCTCGTTTTGTGCATTAGGCGTGTATACCCCCACCACGTAAAAAGCATCGTATTCAAGCGTGATGACACGTCCCTCTTGATCGTGTTCCTCGATCCCGATGCCGTTCGTGGACGATATTACCGGAGTCCGGCTCAGCGCTGCGACACCGGAATAACCTTTCTTCACCGCCGGATTCCAGAAAACGTTCCAACCCGCGGCTTCAAAATCCTCCTCAACCTGATCACGTTCTGCCTTCACCTCCTGAAGCAGGAGAACGTCGGGTTGGTGCTCATCGAGGAAGTCGAGGAAATTCTTTTTTAAGACGGCTCGTATGCCGTTCACATTCCAACTGATCAATTTCATGACTGAGAGAGTGGTAGGAGTCTTGAATACGGGATTTGCGAAGTGTATTTTTTTCTTGCGAACTAGCCTTCTGCGAGGGATTACAGTAACCCCCCTGAGTCCAGAGTAAAATTGGACGCGCAAAAATTCGGAATTTCCAAACAAATATAGGGAAGCACTCCGCTTTTAACAAAAATTCAAATTCTTATCAGCGATGGTTGAAGTCGAAGGTCTGCACAAGCATTTCGGAAATAAGGTCGCCGTGGACGGCGTGTCCTTCACGGTTAAAAAGGGGGAAGTTCTTGGATTTCTCGGACCTAACGGAGCCGGTAAATCGACCACCATGCGGATGGTCACAGGATACATTCCTCCCACGCAGGGCACAGTGTCTATCGATGGAGCCAATATCGAAAAAAACGAGATCGCCGCGAAGGCCAAGATCGGTTATCTCCCGGAGGCTGCTCCGCTCTACTCAGACATGACGGTGGAAGGATTTCTGCGGTTTGCAGGTGAAATGCGGGGCATCCCGATTGCCGATCTCGACGCCGCTGTCGACAAAGCCATCAAAACGACATTCCTTGAGCCGGTGCGTCACCAAAGCGTTGACACCCTCTCAAAGGGTTATCGCCACCGGACCTGCTTTGCCCAGTCAATCATCCACGACCCCGAAGTGCTCATTCTGGATGAGCCGACCGATGGCCTTGATCCCAACCAGAAGCATGAGGTGCGCCAGCTCATCAGTCGAATGGGCAAGGAAAAAGCCATTCTCTTCTCGACCCATATTCTTGAAGAGGTCGAGGCAGCGTGCACCCGGGCGATCATCATTGACCGCGGACAAGTTATTGCTGACGGGACACCCGACGAACTGAAAGCCAAGTCGGCCAATGCCGGATCCGTTCGGCTCAAAGCAACCGGCCT
>DCQY01000067.1 GCA_002323995.1 Akkermansiaceae bacterium UBA1506
CCTTTGCGACGTTTGAACTTGAAAGCGATCACTTTCTTGTCGCGAAATTGTTCAACAACCTTGGCGGTCACAGAAGCACCATCAATGAAGGGAGCGCCTACCTTAAGGTCAGAACCATCGCCGGAGGCCAACACCTCTTCAAACTTTACCGTGTCGCCGATTTCGGCATCGAGCTTTTCAACGTCGATCTTGTCGCCGGACTCGACACGATATTGTTTGCCACCGGTTTTAAAAATTGCGTATGCCATCGTTCTGAACTGCTTTGAGGGCGGGGAATTTGCCACCAGTCCACCGGATCGGCAAGCGGTTTTTTTTAAAACGAATCAAGGGCTTTTTTTTGCCCGTTCCTGAGGGACAGATTCGGTAGCTGAGAATCTTAAAAAGCCCTGTCTGTCCAACTCGGCTTGCTCCGGCCCGTCGAGCCAGAGCCCTTGTATTTCATCGGCTAAAACCGGATCGAAGCGCATCTGAATTCCCGCCCCTTTGACTCGAACCGCTATCCCGGGAAGAAACCGACCCACCGAGCCGAGTAACCGGCCGATTTGAATTTGGTGATGAGACGTTGAGGGATAATTTGGGTCCGGCCGACTCATGGTAGCGACTCTACCGTGGCTCGACCAGGCCCTGCACAGAGGAATTCCAAGCTCGGCCTCCCATTGCTTGATCTCTCTTTGAAGAACGGGGCCGAAAAGCAGAGCATACTTTAGCATCTTTCCGCCGACGGGCTCACCGAGTCCGGCGTAGAAACAACTCGAGCCCGACAACAGAGTGACTTCCTGCTCGTTCAAAGCCTCCTTCAGGAGTCCAATTTCTTCTCGCAGAGAGAACGATCTCGCCACCACCTTGCCTTTCCCAAGTAATGGGGTCCAGCAAGCGAGCGTTAAACCCTCGGGAACAGATAGTGAATCCTCACTAAAAACGACATCATGACGCCGGACAAAATCAGCGGCCCCCACCTGAACCGCATTTCGATGCAGATTAGTCGATGAAAGGAGGATTGGAGGTTCCCCCGCTATAGGAACTAATCCAACCGCCTTGCGACTGAATTCACGATTGTTCAGATCAAGCCGCCAGCAGGTCAACCACGCCGGTTCTATTTTAGCCCTCAGTCTTTCCATTAAACCCGTCGTAGAACCCTGAATGGAAACCAGCGATTTCATGTCGATAAAGGAGCCTGCGTCCTCTCCCCAGAAATCTTTCAGGTGCGGCATGAATGCCCGCGAGGTGATTACTGTTTTCACTCCGAGTGGCTTGATCGAGTGCGCCGTTTTTGCCAACTCTTCCTGATCAATCGTGAAAGGAAGATTTACCGGGGTCTTATCTGCGAGAAATAGCCCAAGGTTAATCACTGCGTTCATTGGCCCGGGCGGAAGCATTACCCCAATAAAATCACTCTCGTCGGGCGGATGATTCATCCACCGTCTCGAAATTGCGGTCGCCATTCCTAGAGTCTGGGATCGCGTCCAGACTCTCGGACCTTTCTTCCCATACTCCACGAAAAGAGGCCTCCGTTTATTTTTCTTCAACGATCGAATGACTGCTTTCTCCAACGGAAGTTCAAAATCACGGCGTTTGGCAAAAGCCTCAACTGATTGAGCCATAACCGCTTCACGAATCGATTCCGTGTTTGCTTCATTCGCCGACATAGCAGGCCCGTATGCCACCTGTAATGGACAGAAGAGACCATGAGGTCGTTTACTGAAAAAGCGCCCCCGCTCGAATGAGAAAATCGAGTTCCACAAGCCATCCATATAAACCGGCACCACCTGACAATCCGATTTACGGGCAATGATTTCAAAACCCTTCTTAAATTCATCCATGACTCCGAGGCGAGTTAATCCACCTTCAGGGAAAAGACACACCATGTCTCCTGCCTTTAACGCATCGATGCTATCAGTAATCGCTTTCTTGGCTTGTCTCGGTTGAATTGGGATGACTCCAAACATTTTTAGAAACCACCCAATTGCCTTAATCTGGGTATATCTTGCTAACACCACAAAGCGAATTGGACGGGGAGAAGTTAGGTAAAGGACAAAAGAATCGATATAACTCACATGATTCCCAAGCAGAAGCACGCCTCCCTTCATCGGCACATTACCGACACCAACCCGGCGAAGCCGGTAGAAAAACTTCATCCAAGGAAGCAGAAGAATCTTTAAGAACCATTGTGCCAACCACGTCATTTAGAGTTGGGAGCATCAGTTGTGAGAAAGCGTGAGAGGATCACTCCTACCACAATTAAAAAAGGAACCATCACAAGAATCTGACCGGAAGGGTCTATCGAAATCTTATCGAGGGTGAAACCCACCATCACGGCGACGACCCCTGAAAAAGAAGTCATCAAGTTCAGCGCGGAAATAATTCGCGCACGGCGATCTTCTTCCGCGAGGTCCTGCAACCAAGCATTCAAGGGGACGACATAGAATCCACTAGCAAATCCCATAAGACTGAGACTCAAATTCCACAACAACGAACCCGGTGAATATAATCCAACACCGACCAGTGCTAATGCCATGCCGAACCCGCCGAAAGGAGCAATCGGTAGACGAATCCGTTTACGCGAGAGCAGTGAAACGATAGTGCTTCCCACGATTAATCCACCACCAACCCAGGTCAACATCTCCGCAGTCGCCTCCATCCGACCGGCTTGGCCGGCATCAGGATAAAGCTGCTTTGCGAAATTTACAAAAATGACACCCATGTAGTTTGCTACAAACCAATAGGATGTGATAAACAACGCCACTGTTCGCAACCGGCGTTGAGCGAACAATTGGCGGAGGTGTAGAAAGTGCCGAACCCAGACACCTCGAGTGAATTTTTCCCTAGGATACGACGGTGTTTTCTCAACGAACCAACCGATTATTAGGGCAACGAGGCAAGCCCCGCCGACCCAATACATCGGAACTAGAGCGGCCTGCCAACCGTTCTCGGGAATGACACCGTTGAGTTTATTGAACGCCTCTAAACGGCCGTCAAACCATCGACCCGCCAGCAACATGCCTCCGAGGATCCCAACCATGGTCAACATGGACATAAGCCCGTTCGCAAATCCCAAGCGCTCTGATCCAACGATCTCTTTGAGAATCCCCTGCTTCGCCGGAGAGAAGATTGTCGATTGAACGGCCAACAGGAAATAACCAAAGATTGCGACCTCAACGGATCTCATTATCACGGCCCCGGTGACCATCACGAAAAGAACGAGCTGGAAAAGTAAACTACCGAAAATCACGTCTCGCTTCGAAAAGCGGTCTGACAAGTATCCTGCTACCGGCGCCAGTAAAATAAAAGGCAGTGGAATCATCACGAAAAGGATATATTGAATATTCTCTCCCACTGGCGTGCCAGCCGCCACAGCCATAGCGAGCCCCGTTAGAACCAGTTTCACAAAGTTATCGTTAAACGCGTTCTGCGCCTGAACGATCAAGACGGCTGTAAGCGACCCCCAGGAACGTTTACTAACAGTGAAATTGGAGTCAGTTTCTGACATGCTACTTTCTGTAACGAATTCCTCCTCTAATCGCGAATCGATTATTGATTAATTCATAATCACTTCAGTCGATAGAAGCCCATTGCTTGAATTACTGAGGCCCAGCGACCTCCCCATCTTCCATTATAGGGCCTCTTGGGAGTCATCGTGCGCCACCCATGCTTCAGACCTTCCTCAGCCAAACGATTACCAGGGTGAATCATAACCCCGTTTTCCGCGATCGAGAGAAGCGGTATATCAGCTGAACTATCAGAGTATGCCCACGTGTTGGCCAGCATTTCTCCCTCACCAGAAATCAACGCCCGCTCGCGCATCGCTACAATTTTCGCCTCGCACTTATTGTTAGGGCCCAGGATCCTCGGTAACATTGGCATGGTATCTTCCACCGTCATTTCGGTTCCGATATGATGATCGAACCCCAGCTTCTTCGAGATTCCTGCCAGATAAAAGTCAGGACTAGCGCTGTTTAAAATTAAGGTCCGCCCTTCCTCCCGGTGACGCTCCACCTCCGCGACCACCTCCGGATAGAGAGCCTTATCGAAATCACTTTCGAGGAACTCCTTCACATACCGCTCAAGAGTCTCTTTTTTCATTCCGACGAGATAGCTCGCGAACACCCGCTTCATCATCCTCAAATTAAAGATCTTCAGCGCTGCGAGTGGCAGACTGACCAAAAACCAAGCTAGATAAATTCGACGCCAGCCTTCCTGCTGCAGCACGTAGTTACAAAACAACGCCTGCGTGTCGAAAGGCAGTATGGTGTGGTCGAGGTCAAACAAAGCGTATCCACGCGGCATAACAGAAGATAAACGCATCCGGCAATTGTGCTACCCCATGACATTCATGAAATTTGCATTAGCATTTGCACCCCCAAACTTTACTGGCACAATCCTCCATGCCTACTGGAGTTAATTCAGTGAACCCCGCTCCTTCCTGCCGCCATGAAAGCTTTCGAAATTTTCCAGAAAATCACTCCTGAAACCACTCGGTCTGTTTTTCAATTTCTCCGCGACGAGCAACGCGATGTCTACGTCGCCTCCCTCTCTTCTCTTGCCTCTAACCGTAAGCTGCGACCCATTTTTATCCAAAGAAAGCCGGCAACTGACCAGATCGAATGGCTCGCTAAAAACGTCAAGCTTCGCGGATCCGCTGAAATTGCTGACCATGTGATGCAGTTGTGGCTCATGAAGGCTCATCAAGACGTCCTTGTTCAGTTTCTCGACGGAGTCGGCATCGAGCACGACGGGGAAGGAGCTGCTGAGGATCTCCCCGAAGAACTCAATGCCAAAAAGGTCAAATCTACGATCGATAAACTGCTTAAGGAGCATAATCCGGAAGTGGTGAAGATTTACCTCAACGTATTTCAGCTGCAGCGCTCCAATGGTTGGGACGCGATCTCTGATATTATCGCTGCAACCCCGGCCCTCCAATTTGGAGTCGAAGAAGCTTCGGAGCCTGCACCCGAACCTGAGCCAGCCGAGGATAAGAAAGACGAAGCACCTGCCGCTGACGAAGAAGAATAGTTTCTGCCATGAAAAGCGCCTACGAACTTGCCATGGAACGGCTCAATCAGTCTGAGCCAAAGATAAAGCTGACCGACGAACAGCGCGAGCAACTCGCTGCTATCGACGAAAAGTTCAAGGCCAAGATCGCGGAGCGTGAGCTCTTTCTGACAGATCTGATTAAGAAGGCGACCGCGGAGGGCAACTTCGTTGAGTTGCAGGAACTGGAGACTCAGAAGACCCGCGAGATCGCTTCCCTCAAAGAAGATTGCGAATCCGAAAAAGAGCGCATTCGCTCAAGCGGATAATCAGACGAACTCTTTCTTAAGCGATTCGATCTCTTTTTTTATGAGCCGTCCGACGCGGTGTTTCGCGAGGTAGACTTGCGACTGGCTCACGCCAAGCTCTTTTTTTACCTGCGAAGTGTCCCACTCCTTGATGACATAGGCATCAAAGATCTGGAACTGCTTGGGTGACACTAACTTCTTCACCCGTTCGATAGCTACCTGCGAGAGGTTTGCCATCCATTCGTTTTCCCACATACGCTCGAGAACCTCTTCACCGTCTTCTCCGACCATTCGATCCACTGTCGCCGTATCGCGAGTTCCCCCTTCACCATCCGGACTCCCCCCAGCCTGAGCGTTGGCTGCCGGATTGCGCTGTTTCTTACGGAACTGATCAGCAATTCTCCAGCGGGTAATATTCATCAGCCATGTCTTAAATGAACCTTTGTCCGGATCATATTTCTGTCCCTTCTTCCACTGCTTCGCCACCGAAAGCACCGTTTCCTGAACGACGTCAAAGGCTTCATCATGGCTCAATCCCGACTTAGTCGAAATGCTGTAGATTAATCGCCAGTATGTCTGGTAGAACTCATCCCAGGTGCGCTGATCCTCCCAATCGGCAAGGCGCTCAATTAAGCTCATGCGCGTGCGGGCAAATTCTTCCTTCACCTCATCTTTCGCGGCGGGATCTTGAGTGGGTTCCATTTAGCGCAAAAGTCAGAGCGTAACCGGACGCTCCCCTTGAGTCCATAACAGATTCACATCCCTACATTCCTAGATCCCTACATTCTTTGCCTTTGAGCAAGAATTCCTTCTTGGCAAGCTCGCCGCACCCCTTACTCTCTCGGCATGATTCGAATCGGTATCGTCGGTTGTGGCCGTATTCTCGCCGCCCACCTCGAGGGATACAAAATCCTGCGGGAAGCCGGAGTCGACAATTTTAAAATTACAGCATTATGCGCGCGAAAAGCAGAGGATGCGCAGAGCTACATAAAGCGCGGTGATGGGCCACCTCAGCGTCTGCCTGTTTCCAAGATCCCCGGCGATCCACTCGCGGTAGGTGATCAATACCTGTCTGATTTTCAGCCTGAAACGGAAGTCGAAATCTACACGGACTACCGGGATCTAATTGCTTCAGAAAAAGTCGATGTAATCAACGACTTTACTATCCATAGCCTTCACCACCAGGTCGCCACTTATGCCTTTGGACAGGGTAAGCACGTTCTTTCCCAGAAACCTCTTGCCGTCTCCATGGAGGGCGCACGCCGAATGTGCGAAGAGGCTGAAGCTGCCGGCGTCACCTTTGGAGTCTTCGAAAACCTGCGCTTTGTTGAAAGTGTGCGGCATCAGCACTGGGCTTTCAGCAAAAGCGGTCCCGCCGGATCACTTCAGATGGCGGTGATGGGAAATATTGGTACGTGGTGGGCGCCCAATCTCATCGTAGCAGAAACCCCGTGGCGGCATGCCTTGGAAAACGGTGGAGGTATGGCCCTTGATCTCGGCCCTCATTTCTTCGACATGATTCGCTACATCGGAGGAAGTGAGGTCGTTTCTGTTAGCGCCAAGACGCAGATAGTGGAACCAACACGCTATCTCATGCGCAACGGGGAGCGCGTTGATCCCATTTCCTGCGATGCCGATGATACGTTTTACGCTCACTTTGAACTCGAATCGGGGGCCGCGGGTTCCATGTTCGGAAGTTGGGGTGGCCATGGCACCAATACCGTCCTCGGAGAGGGCCCAGTCTTCTACGGCACCAACGGTCGTGTTACCGGAGACAAAATCACTATTGATGGCGGAGGGATCCAGTCTCTTAAGGCCCTCTACGAAGCCAACGCCCCTACCGAAATGAAATCGCGCCATTTCCCACTCGGCCTGACCAACGACTTTGCGTTGTCTCAGCTCGATTGGCTTCGTGCCATTGAAAAAGGAGCTCAGCCTGAATGCTCCGGCGACGAAGGTCTGCGTGACCTCGCCTGCGCCTACGCTGTCGTCGAATCTGATCAAGCGGGGCGTAAAGTCACCGTCGAAGAAGTCGAGAACGGCACGCTTCGTGCCTACCAAACACCTATCGATCAAAAATACGATCTCCTCCCTTAGCAATTTTTGACTCGCCTGTCTCTCTTGAATTATGCACCGTATCGCCACACTTGGACTCCATCACGACCATGTCTGGAGCAATCTCAAAGAGCTTCAGCAAACTGGTCGCGCCAAACTGGTCGCCGCCGCAGACACAGATCACGAACTGCAAAACCGATACCAATCGGAGTTTCCCGGTAAAACCTACCAATCCTACGAAAAGCTTCTCAGCGATGAAGAGCTAGACGCAGTTTACATTTTTGGCAGCAATAAGCTCAGTGAGGACCTCACGGTCATGGCCTGCGAACGCGGCCTCCATTGCCTCGTCGAGAAACCCATGGCTTCCACTCTGGAGGGCGCGAATCGCATGTTTGCCGCTGCCGAGTCTGCCAAAGTTCGCCTCATGATCAACTGGCCATTCGCCTGGTGGCCTCAACTTCGCCACGGTATCGCTATGGCTCAGGCCGGTAAAATTGGAAAACTCTGGCAGGTTAAATACCGAGCTGCTCATCAGGGACCAGTCGAACTGGGTTGCTCGCGACAGTTCTGTGAGTGGCTTTACGATGCTGAGCTGAACGGTGCCGGGGCCTATATGGACTATTGCTGTTATGGAGCCGTCCTCGCAGAATTACTCCTCGGCCGACCCGCTCATATTAGCGGCGCGAAGATAAGCACTGGCTTTAAGCCAGATCTCTCCCTAGAGGACAATGCCATTCTCGTTTTGACCTATCCTAATGCTCTTGCGACCACGGAGGCGAGTTGGACCCAGATCGGTAAACTGACTTCCTACAGCACCACACTCTACGGTAGCGAAGGCACCCTTCTAATCGAGCCCAATCACGATGGTAAAATTCGACTCGCGACACAGGAGCAGCCTGACGGAATTGAGATCGAGGTGCCGGAACAACCCAGTTATTTCGGCAATGCGAGCCTCCATTTTCTCGCTGCTATCGAAGACCCCGACCTCGACATTTATCCTCTTTGCGACGCTGCGTATAGCCGAGGTGCCCAGTGGATTCTTGAAGAGGGAATCCGAGTCTTGAGCCAGTCGGCATCATGCTAGACTGCCCAACTAAAATACATTTTCCTTTGATTTACCTGGCCTGAAATTTTTACCACATTCGCCAGTTGGTAGTCGCCATGTCTACGAGCGAAAATGATCTCTTCCTCGATAAGAACTAACATCTTAGTCACCACCTTTGCGGGAAAAGATTTAAACTTCGTCTCGACGTCAGTAAAAAGTAATTCCGCCAAGTTTATCCCTGGCGACGCATCGCTTGCCTCTGTCTTTAGGAAACACCTCGGCGAGGAATTAAATTCGGCTATTAGGCCGCCTCTTTCTCATCATCGTCACCGTCATCGTCAGGTGATTCGACATCTTTCTCGGCCGAGTCTTCTACGATTACTTCGGCTTCGCAAGTGCCCTCAACTACTTCCCGATCCAGCGTTACCCTGGTGAAACCATCCTGACTGGGAGCATCAAACATCACATCAAGCATTAGCTTCTCGAAAATCGAACGTAGAGCACGAGCTCCGGTGCCACGCTCGATAGCTTCTTCGGCCATTGCCTCAAGACCGTCATCGGTGATGTCGAGATTGACGCCATCCATAGCCAACAACTTGCTGTATTGCTTGACCATTGCATTCTTCGGTTCGGTAAGGACTCGAATGAGTTCATCGGTCTTGAGCGGACGAAGGGTTGAAACAACTGGGAGTCGTCCGACAAATTCCGGAATGAGCCCGAAACCGTGAAGGTCTTCCGGCGACACGTTGCGAAGTTGTGTTTCAATTTCGCTCTCACTGGCAACCTTGGTAACCTCATCGCCAAAACCCAAAACCTTCTTACCGAGGCGACGGCCCACAATTTCCTCAAGCCCGACAAAAGCACCTCCAACCACAAATAGAATCCGTTCAGTATTAACCTGAATATATTCTTGTTGCGGATGCTTCCGACCACCCTGCGGCGGCACGTTACAAACAGTACCCTCAAGCATTTTTAGAAGTGCCTGCTGGACACCTTCACCGGACACATCCCGCGTAATACTAACATTCTCGGTTTTTCGCCCGATCTTATCAATCTCGTCGATGTAAATGATGCCCATCTCAGCTCGCTTTACGTCGTAGTCAGCAGACTGCAAAAGCCGCAGGATGATATTCTCGACATCTTCGCCAACATAGCCCGCCTCGGTCAGAGTCGTGGCATCAGCGATGCAAAAAGGAACATTAAGAACTTTGGCCAAAGTCTTGGCGAGAAGCGTCTTTCCTGAGCCCGTAGGTCCGATCAGGAGAATATTACTCTTCTCAATCTCGACATCTTCAAACTGAGAAAATTTGCCATGAGCACCTGCTTTGGCGGGTGCGGAAAACTGCTGAAGGCGCTTGTAGTGATTGTGAACCGCGACCGAAAGAACTTTCTTGGCGTGTTCCTGACCGACCACATACTCGTTAAGTCTGTCGAGCAACTCGGCAGGCTTCGGAACGGATAGATCATTAGACAGTTCCGCTTCTTCTGCTTCTTCGTGCAGTTCTTTATCGAGAATACCCTGGCAAACGTTGATGCAACCGTCGCAGATGTAGACCCCGGGTCCGGCGATCAATTTCTTAACTTCTGCGTGACTTTTACCGCAGAAAGAACACATCGTGAGGTTTGAAGCTCTTGCCATGAAATAATTGAGGAGGGAGAGGTGGTGAGGCTTACGCTATCCTGAACGCAACGGTAACCTATCTATCAGCTATGTAAAAGCCAGTCAGAATTTAAATTTCCACAATTACAGGATCCTCTCAAACAAACTTTTTAATTCGGTAATCCTCTCCAGCGAATGATCGGCCGGCACTCCGACCGGTTTATCGCCTGCGATTCGAATGGTTCCAGCGAGACCGGCAGCGCGGCCCATTGCGATATCCCGATCAGCGTCTCCAACCATCCAGGATCGACGTGGATCGATATGAAAACTTTCAATCGCAGCTAAAATCATCTGCGGGTCCGGCTTTGGCTTATTCTGGCAGTCAAATTGGCCGGTATAAGCATAAATCCCGTCAAAGGCTGAACCAGAAACCGCCAACTCTCTCTGCATGAAGCGGTGAATGTCCTCCAGATCCTCGGAGCCCATTAACCCCTTACCGACTCCTTTCTGGCTGGTGACCAAAATGACCAACCAGTCTCTATCTTTGAGCCAACGAATTGCTTCAGCGATCCCCTCGTTGAGATGAAAGTCTTCGAATCGCAGCACGTAGCCTTGGCCGGGTGATTGATTGACAACACCGTCACGGTCGAAAAAAACGCAGCGCCTTTTATTCACTTCGATAGAAGCAGTTTCCCATTCTGTCGCAGCGCTGACACGGTTACGCTCAGAAAGCTGGCACACACGCAATCCTCTCTCTGCAGCAGTTTCAAAACTTCGCGAAACCGTCTCAACATCGCTCCATGGAACCTCTCTAAAAAGAAATTCATGTGGCTGTGTCAGGCCTATTAGATAGAATCCCCCGCTAGCGGCGGGGCCGAAAACCACGTCGTCTTTGTGTCCAAGATTCGACCAGACACTATCCCAGACTTTCAAATCCAGATCTATACAACTGGTTCCAATGACCGCTAACTTTGCCGCTGGCTCCGAATCAAAAAGAGCCATCACGGCAGTTCGGAGAAGCTGGCTAGTATCACCATCTGACCGCGAATACCAACGCGTTTCCCCTTGAAAAGCATGCAGCAAGGGGCGGAGCCATTCACGAATTCCTACTGCCGTCTCCGAAAGATCGTAAGCTACTGCAATAATGTCAGGGTTAGCCGATTTAACCTGTTCTATTACGCGGGAGATGATTGATCGGTATGTTTGAGCAGCCAATTCGTCGCCAATACTTTCGGCGAGCCGGGTCTTTACCCTTCCCGGCTCAGGATATTGCAAGTGGACGATAATCACTCGTTTCATGAGGATTCATCGAAAGGAATTGAATATGACTTCACCCAAGCAGCCTCGGGAGTAAGAGTCACGTGATTGAATGGAATCGGACCGCCCGAAATAAAATCACAGAAGTCACCCTCCGGCCAGGCGGTGAACTCACACGCGGGACTCGACACACCGGAATTCAGAACGCCGTCTCGAAATAAAGTCATTCCCCGATGCAGGTGACCGGTAAAGATCCCTTTGAGTTGGTCGCCAGCCTTATCCTTCAACATCTCGAGAACCTCTTCACGATTGGCGATTAGAAGATGCTCATCAATCCACTTAGACCCAGTTTCCAACATCGGATAGTGAGAAAAGACAGCCACGGGCTTCTCACCCGAAATTTGATCCGCCAAAGCCTCAATCTGCTCCAAAGGGACGACCCCGTAGGCCCCCTCACTCGATGGAACTCTGCTGTCAATCACCAACAAATCATACTCCTCGGCAGACGGATGGGTGATACGATAGCACAGCCGATCCGTAGACTCCGCTATCAGGGACTGGTGTTCGGGAAAAGTTAACGCCTTCCGCATCATTGGAACCTCATCATGATTCCCCGCTGAATAGTAAATCGGCAGTTCCAGACCTGATAGAACCTCTTCGGCCAAGGCATAGGCGTCTGGGTCGGGATCATTAACGACGTCTCCGGTATGAACAACCAGATCAGGCTTGAAGGGAAGAATGTTTATTTGCTCAACCAGAGCGCAAGCGCGCCTCCACGAGTTAGCGCCGCGAATATCGAGCGAGTGATCAGGCCCAATGTGGGTGTCGCTGATATGGATAATTTCCAGAGGCATTCAAGTTTCGGTGTTTCTGAGGCCCTTTCAAACAGTCATCGCCGGAAAATATTCGAAACAGGCTGCTTGTTACTCGCACCGGAAGCGGTTCCCGCGTTCGGCGTAGACTAACGTACAGGCTTAGTCCCGCCAGCGGAAAAATTGACCCATCAAGGCAAGTAGAGATCGATATTTTCTTTTGATTCTCATGGTTTATCCAACGACTAGTTCCCATGAGTGAACATAAAACCACCCTCATCTGGAACCGCGGAGATAACGCATTCAGCTATAAGGAATATCCGCGTACTCACCAGTGGACCTTTCCTCGCAGTGGGCAGAGCCTGAAGGCAGCGGCAGCTCCTGAATTTCTAGGTGGCCCCGATTGTGTCGATCCGGAAGAGGCCTTTACCGCAGCGTTGACCAGCTGCCACATGCTCACCTTTCTCGCCATCGCCTGCATGAGCGGCTATGTCATTGAAAGATACGAGGACAATTCCGTAGGCCATCTCGAGAAAGCCGATGATGGCAAGCCTTGGCTAGCCAAGGTGGCAATGAATCCGAAAATCGTCTTCTCTGGGGACAAACAGCCGTCACCAGAAGATATCGATAACCTCCACCACAAGGCCCACGCCGAGTGCTTTCTTGCCCGCTCTGTAAAAACAAAAGTGACCTGGAGTTAAGCGAATGGCGCCAAATAGGATTGAGTAGAGCAGTTGACCTCACCGAATTTGTGCGCAAACCGTCGAAATTC
This sequence comes from Akkermansiaceae bacterium UBA1506, assembly GCA_002323995.1. Lineage (GTDB taxonomy): Bacteria > Verrucomicrobiota > Verrucomicrobiia > Verrucomicrobiales > DEV007 > Arctic95D-9. Next base: position 12,818 of record DCQY01000067.1, read on the forward strand.
CTAGTCGGAGGGATTTTTTTTGCGAAAAATCAGGCGACAAATGGCGTTCTTTAGTCATTTGTTAAACTTTAAGGCAATTTTGCGCAGAAGATGAAACGACGTCAGCCTCTGGAAATCGCTCTTGCCATTAATGTGGGGGTGACTCACCTCGAGCGGGTGGTGCGGGGAATTCGCGACTATGCGAATCGTCATACTGATTGGCGTTTCCTGATCAACCCGGAAACTCATTATCTTTCCCCGACCGCCCTAGAGGGCTGGCATGGTGACGGAGCCATTGCGCTGGCCAACAACCCTGAGGAAATCCGGGTTTTAAAATCTCTCAACTGCCCGGTAGTCAATCTTTCAGGTGCCTCCCCTGATTCTAATTTCCCACGCGTTCGCCCCGACTACGATCGCATTGGTCGTATGGCAGCATGGCACCTTCTGGATCGCGGTTACAGGCGATTCGGATTCTATGGCATCACTAACGTCTGGTATTCTGAAGGATACGAAGCCGGCTTTCGCCAAGAGCTCTCAGCTCGAGGCCTCGATTGTTCAGTTCTAAATGTCGCAGCCGCTCTCGGCTCAAACACCCGTTGGGACATCGGCCAAGGTGAATTGGAGTTGTGGCTGGGCACGATTAACCCCCCTTTTGCTGTGATGGCTGCTCATGACCCCCGCGCTGCCATGGTGATCCGTGCGTGTGAGCGAGTCGGACTTCGAGTCCCCGAAGATGTTGCCGTTATCGGAGTCAACAACGACACCGTCGCCTGTGAATCCTGTCACCCGCCTCTCAGCAGCATTGAAAGGAACGATTACGAAATCGGCGAAGAAGCAGCCCGATTGCTGGATCGCCTGATCCAACGGAAAGAAGTTGCGACCGAAGAGAAAATTATCGCCCCGGGAGCAGTTCAGGATCGCCAATCAACCGATAGTCTCGCCGTTGATCATCCGGACCTGCTCAAGGCGATTGAATATAGTCGCGAACACTTCCGTGAACCGATTGGAGTGGCCGACATTGTCGAAGCCAATCCTCGCTCCCGCCGATGGCTGGAAGATGCCTTTGTCGATAATCTGGGATGCACCCCGCGCAATTTCCTCTTTCGCCTTCGCATTCGCGAGGCACAGAAGATTTTGACTGAAATGCCTGACACGCCGCCAGGTGAGGTTGCCCTTCGGTGCGGCTATAGCGGAACGAGGCAGCTTAACGCTCACTTCCGGTCGGAGTTGGGAATGACGGCTAGAGAATTTACCAAAGCGGAGCTCTAATTAGGTAACCACTCTCACCCAATGACCTGTGGTCGGGTTCCAAACAGGCAAACGGAGGCGCTTTCAATTCTTTTAGCTTCTTATCGGCAAACGGTAACGGTTCCCCCCTCCCCGGAGATGGATCATAGCGCCTCAAAAAAGGTGATTGATGGACACCTGGCTCCACGTAGCCACGATGTAGAGGCCGATAAAAGAGACGTCAGTGAAGTGACTTAAACAAGTTTAGAAAACCCCTAAACTCATCGAGTCCCGCTTACCGTTCTAACACGAAATCAAAGGCTGAATTTTATTGCAGTGAGGTTCCATCAATCCTAAAGTTTCCCGCGCATCCTGAACAAAATTCCACTCAAAAAACCTACCAAAACCTCTAAAATAAAATGAGTAACATCGTCCCCTTGATTAGTTCCGGCACAACCGGTCCACTTGGCGTCCTTCATCTCCCCCGCCTTTGGCTCAAAGCTTCACTCGGCGCCGCCGGTAAACTGCACTCTGACTACCCTGCCTGCGGCGCGGGTTATGATCAGATGGTTCTTGACGGACTTGGCATCGACAAGGGCGCCTTCGAAGCATTTATCGCTGAAAGCAAACCATCCTACATCGAACTCGAAGCATGGGTCCTTGAGCAGAAAGGTGGTTCTCTCGACCAGGAAGCCGTTGACCGGCTTAACGCCGAAATCACCGGCTACATTCACGACGACGATACCCGCACTGAAATCCTCGGCGCAGCCGGTCGCAATGACGATGGCACCATTAAGGATGCCGTTAACCTAAACAACCTTGACGACTGGGCGATCTTTCACGGCCAGGAACTGAAGTGATCGGCTCCGAGATTAGTTTGATTTCAAAAAGCCCGACCTTGCCGGAAAGCGTGGTCGGGCTTTTTTTCTGCCAACGCCTACCAACAAAAGCGGTTGTGTTCCGTTCGTGACACTGGTATCGCTCTCAAAATAAGTCCACGCTCGCTATGATCATTGCTCCCAAAATCCGCGGCTTTATCTGCACCACCGCGCATCCGGAAGGATGCGCTGCTAATGTGCAGTCTCAGATCGACTACGTGAAGTCCAAGCCAGCTCTCGCCGACAGTCCAAAAAAGGTGCTGGTGATTGGCTCATCTACCGGCTACGGCCTGGCCTCTCGGATCGTTCCGGCCTTTGGAGGTAACGCAGCCACGATCGGAGTTTTCTTTGAGAAGCCGGGCACAGAACGTAAAACCGGGAGCGCTGGCTGGTATAATTCTGTCGCTTTTGAAGAATTTGCCCACGAAGCAGGCCTCTACGCCAAGAGCTTTAACGGCGATGCTTTTTCAAACGACATGAAGGCGGATGTCATCAATACAATCAAAGCCGATCTGGGCGAGGTTGACTGCATCGTCTACAGCCTTGCTTCTCCGCGCCGGACCGATCCAACTGATGGAGAAACTTACAAGTCCGTTCTCAAACCCATCGGAGCTCCCTACAGTCAGAAAAACTTGAATACTGATTCCGGCGAAGTCGACAGCGTAGCTATTGAACCCTGCACCGATGAAGAAATCGCGCACACGGTGAAGGTAATGGGCGGCGAAGACTGGGAAATGTGGATCGCAGCTCTCGATCAAGCCGGTGTTCTCGCTGATGGTTTCACAACCGTCGCCTACTCCTACATTGGTCCTGATTTGACCTTCCCCATCTACACCAATGGAACAATCGGCAAAGCCAAGGAGCATCTTGAGAGTTCCGCTAAGGCAATGAATGAAAAATTTGGAGACACTACCGCTTTTGTTTCAGTGAATAAAGCCCTCGTCACTCAAGCGAGTTCCGCAATTCCCGTTGTCCCGCTTTATATTTCTCTTCTCTACAAGGTGATGAAAGAAGCCGGGAACCATGAGGGATGTATTGAACAGATTCAACGTCTCTTTGCCGACCACCTCGCCAACGATGGCGCTCCCATTCTGGACGAAAAGAACCGTATTCGTATTGATGACTGGGAAATGGAGGAGCCCATCCAAGCCGCCGTGGCCGACGCTTGGGAAAAAGTCTCTACCGAGAATCTTTCAGAACTCTCTGACTTTTCAGGCTACAAACAAGAATTCCTTCGCCTCTTTGGATTCGGCCTCGAAGGCGTTGATTATGGATTAGAGACCGATTCCGAGAGACCTCTTCCCTCCCAGTCTTAACGAATCCCAGTTTCTCATAACCTTGACGTTCTCTTGTCATTTAATTTTCCTACGGCCAGTCGTCCAATTATCTGTAGAGGCCGACCAGGAGGTGAAGGGTAAAGCCCCGTGAAGTGGGCTCACCATACTGCTTTCTGCCCTACAGCGATGCGAGTCAAAGCGCACCCTCATACAGAACTGAACAAAACCTCAGTGCCCCACCATTAGGATTTCGAAAAGGTTACTACCCTTGTCCGCTTGTTTCTGGACGTTCGAATAAGCTTAATTAGCGGGTTGAAAATTCTTCCCAGGCCTTGGCAATCCCGGCACCCTCCGCACTCCCTTTGTGGAAGATGGTGCGATAGCGAAATATCAGTGACTCACCATTTTCAATCACGTAGTCGCCCGCGTTGTCCGGGGCATCTTTCTCAAAATGCCCTTGGCCAAAAGGGTTCGCAGTGAAGAGCCCGTAATGGCGTGCATGCCACCACGTGGGATGCCTCAAATTTGAAGGGTGGTCCATGATTGCAATTCCGACCTCATTTCCGGCTCGATCGACTCCGAAGTAATCAACCCACTTAGCTCGCTTACCCCAGGCAACTCGGCCGGTCACACCCTCGCTGTTAACGATCTGGCCTCTGGCATGATCTCCTTCTAGTCGAAGCGTTGGAAGAGTTCGGATTGACCAAGCTCCTTCCTTGTCGTCACTGATCGTGACATCACCTGCATCTGCGATCAGGGTGATCGTAGCATCCACTACCAGAGACCCGGCCTTAGTAAAAAAAAGTCGGAACTCCCGGGTGTCGGACATGGTGCGTTTTTCAGGCTCATCAAACACCACCCATTCTGACTTCACCCTAAAAACGATATCGTCAGCCGAGCTTTGCACAAAATTCATTCCCTTGTGACGAACGACACCAAAGGAACGGTCTTTTTGTTTGCCTTCATCAAGAGGAAAGTGCCAGTAGTCGAGGCCATTCACTTTGCCAAGGCCGTACCACATTCCTCGGTGATGGACGTGGTCATTCGCCTCATCTTCAAAACCTTCTTTCATCGGCCAATGACGAGTCATATTCTCTCCAGACGGACCGATCACCGGATAGAAGTAGGGCTTTCCCGCCTTAGAACCTGGGTGGTAACTCGTCACGTGATTTCCTCCATGGAAAATCATGATCGGATCGGTTCCGCGAATACTCCAACCCCCATTGAATTTACCAACCGTCTGAGCCTTGCTGAGACACGGCGTGAAAATGATAAAAAGGATGTAGAACCGTATTGAAAACGCGAGAAACTTCATAGGGATAGCCGGAAAGCTTTGTAACTATCTCAACTCTTGCTCATTGCCACAAGCGCTCATACCTTACGTTAACGAGTCTCTCAAATTTCTCTTTTTTGTATATGTTCGATACCCGAGAAAAACCTCGAATGGTGGAACGCGCCTATCTCATAGGGGCCTACTTCAACCGAGAGGATGAGGCTGTGGCTAACAGCCTCCTTGATGAATTAGCCGAACTGGTGACGACGCTAGGTATCAGGATTATCGCCAAGCGATGCATTTTTATCAGGACACGGAACAAGAGATACCTTACTGGAACCGGAAAAGCAGCCGAACTAATCGAAGATGCTAACGCGCTTAGCGCCGATTGCATCGTCTTTGACAATGAGATGACGCCCTCGCAACAGCGAACTTGGGAGAACGAGGCCGAAATGACCGTAATCGATCGGGAGGAAGTGATTCTCGATATTTTCAAAATGAGGGCTCAGACTAAAGAAGCGCGGCTCCAGGTCGAACTGGCCCGCATGCAGTATTCCCTGCCACGTCTGGCTCGGATGTGGTCGCACCTCGACCGCCAGGGTGGTGGCGGCGGTGGCGGCGGTGGTAAGGGTGCCGCTCGGGGCGAAGGAGAGCAACAAATCGAAGTCGATCGACGTCTCGCCCGCAAGCGAATTGATCGAATCAAAGCTGAACTAGATGACGTGCGCCGCAATCGACAGACCCAAAGAAAGCAGCGCACAGATGAAGGTATCTGTCAGGCCTCCATTGTTGGTTACACCAATGCCGGAAAAAGCTCTCTTCTAAATGCGCTATCCGGTGCCTCCGTTCTTGCTGAAGACAAGCTCTTCGCCACTCTAGATCCAACGACGCGAAGAATTGAGCTACCTGACGGGCAACCCCTTCTGATAACTGATACCGTCGGTTTTGTCCGCAACCTTCCACACCGACTGGTTGAATCATTTAAAGCGACCCTAGAGGAAGCTGTTCTTGCAGACTTTCTTATCCACGTCCTGGACGCAAGTTCCCCCGAGATTTTTTCACTCTATGAAACAACCGTCAATGTGGTCAAAGAGCTTGGAGCCGGAGAAAAAACTTCAATCATCGTGCTCAATAAGATCGATTTGATTGATGTCGATCGCCTCCATGAGTTAGGAAGTCATTTCGATGGCAACTCAGTTTTTATCTCAGCTCACTCAGGGGAGGGGTTGGACAAACTAATCCATCGCATTAGTGACATGATGGTGGATCGCGTCTATCGCCTCCAACTGCGGATACCGCAAGCCCGCCAAGATCTAGTGGCGCTGCTTTACCGCGAGGGCAAGATCGTTAGCGAGGACTACGAGAACAATGATATTCTCATCAATGCTGTAATTCCTCACAGCCTGAGACATCGCTATGATGACTTCATGGAGCCCAAAAAAGCAGATAAAGAATCGAAGGTCTAGCCCACAACTTCATTAGAGAGCGGTTTAGATAAACAATCCACTGTCCAGCTTGTGCCGGGCTCCAACTGCAGCAACTAAAGCTAACTTCGGAGCGATGACTTTACAGCTCGGAATAAGTTCCAAAACTTCTCCAACCAAACCCTCAATTCGTCACTGAACGGGACTCCAAGTCGGCCAATTCCGACTCGAATCCACCGCTCAGAATAGGAAATCGACACCAAGTTTTAGGATCCAGGTTCTTGTCATCGACATGAAACCCGGGAGCATATCGTTCGCGTTTCCACTGATTTCGGCTCCATAGACGAAAGAACTTTGCCACCCAATCTCGGAGTTGTTTTTTATCAACATCAGGTTGGGATTCACACATCAGCTCCCAAACCTCTACCGGCAGCTTTTTATCTCTTATCGCCAGTTTCTCGATGGCATCCAGAATCGGATAAGGCATCAAATCAGTTTCATCCGTCTGACCCTCTTCGCTAGGTCGGAGTTCAGCTGTCGGTGACTGCGCATTGATCACCTCAAGTTCAGGGATAGCAGCGATATCGGGTGCAGAACCTTCCTGCTCCATCCAGCGCAGCCAGTGACGTAGAAAAGCCTTATCGATGCCAGATATAGGGCTCAGCCCGCCACTGGTATCGCCATCCATGGTCGCGTAGCCAACGGCAGCTTCAGACCGATTACTGGTCGAGAGCAACAATGCGTTGCGGATGTTGGTCAGCATCCAAACTCCGGGAGCCCTGACTCTTGCCTGTATGTTCTGCAGAGGGATATCATCGTCATCCCAATTCAAATCGCGGCCGATCCCTTTCTCGACCATCAAACGGTAGCCTTCGACCAGTTCGTCGACATCCCATTCCTGGTAGTTGGCTCCGATTGCCTTGGCCACTGCTTCAGCCGCATCGCGAGTGGTCTTAGAACTATTGCGAGTGCTTTGGTAAACACAGGCAAGAAGTTGTTCCATCATCGGACGATCATCAAAACAAATGTGCCCCAGCCTATCGCGGAACATCTCTTCACCAAGTTCCTGAATACCAAGATCGGCCATCAACTTAACAAGTACAGCTGTTGCAGCGGAATCTGCACCGCCACTTAGAGAAATGACGAAGCCACCCGAGTAGCTCTTCCTGAGGTAGTCAAAGAGCCCCAGAGCCACGACCCGGGAGAATTCTTCCTCCTTCAGATCAGCGCCGGTGTTGACCTCTGATGTTGGCGTTTTCACTGCCCCTTTCCACTGGGGGAGAAAATCTACTTTAACTTCGAGCGAGTCTGATACTCCAACGATTGGACGGTGACTCACTTGCCGCGCTTGATGCATACGCGTCAGATTTAGATCAATCGTTGCTGCTGTAACAATATGATCATGAAATGAAAATCTCTTCCCGACCGCCACATACTCCCCACCAGCGGCAATGACAGTTCCTCCGTCATAGACGACCCGTCCTGCTTCATTGCCAAGTAGGTTGGCGTAGACATAGCCACAAGCAAAAGCGCGTGAACCTTCCAATACGAAACGCTCCCGCACCAACTGCTTACCAAAAGCAAAGTGGCTCGCACTTGGATTAAAAATAAGGTCAACGCCACGCTGAGCTAATCGAGTGCCGGGACGATTCGCAACCCATGCATCCTCGCAGATTTCAAAACCAATTCGCACTCCGCCTATGTCAAAAAACAGATCGCCTACCGGCAGCTTTTTACCCTTAAATTTGATCGTTCCCACACTACCTTCCGACCATGGCTTGAACCATCTTGGCTCGTAGTGCAATCCATCTCCAGCAAGGTTCTGCTTCGCCACAAACCCGAGGACGTTTCCATCAGCGATCAGGGCCACTGCATTATAAACCGAACTCTCATACCAAAGCGGAAGACCAACCGCTACGACGATTCCGCTGCACTCTTTCGCCAAACGGCTCAGAGAACGCATCGAACGTTCGCCCACCTCAGGAGACAGAAACATATCCTCACAGCCGTAACCCGTCAGTGCCAGCTCGGGAAGACAGAGAAATCCGATGCCAGACTCCCGAGCTTCCTCTATAGCAGCAATCGCACGACGACGGTTACCCTCCCAATCGAGAGGGACTTGATTTAAGCAAGCAGCTCCGGCTACAATTCGATTCATGTGTTTCGCGTGTTCGATAGTTTCAGCCACTTTCCAGAAAGGAGCAACGCCCAGTTTAAATACGCTAAAAACTAGTATTTAGGGATTTCCGGTTTTCAGGGCTTATTTTCTGCCTTACCACATATCGTATATTTGCGATTCCTAATTCTTGCCATGCCCGATCTTTATCCTATCGCCCGCAAATTGCTCTTTACCCTCGACGCGGAGACAGCTCATCACACGACGCTTTCCATGATGTCTGCCGCCAAATCCTGCGGTATCCTCTCGTTAGTAGCAGGTCCCCCACTGCAATCAGGTCAAGAATCCTGCACCGTCGAAGTGATGGGATTGAAATTCCCCAACCGAGTAGGCCTTGCCGCCGGGCTCGATAAAGCAGGAACTGTCGTAGGTGCCTTCGGAGACGTCGGATTCGGACACATTGAGATCGGAACAGTCACTCCGCGTCCCCAACCAGGTAATAACAAGCCCAGGCTTTTCCGACTCAAGGAGCATCATGCCGTCATCAATCGGATGGGATTCAACAATCCCGGAATCGAGGGCGTTCTTCAGAATCTCAAACACTCCCGTAAAGATTTCGCCGGTATCCTTGGAATTAATATCGGGAAGAATAAGGACACTCCCAACGCAAATTACCTCGAGGACTACCTCACCTGCTTTGAGGGTGTTTATGGCGACGCGGACTATGTCGCGGCCAATCTTTCTTCCCCAAATACCGCAGGACTTCGTGATCTGCAAAGCGCCGAAACATGTAGCGAACTGATTAAGCGTCTCCAAGAAAAACGAGAAGAGCTTAAAGCTAGATTCAATAACAAGCATGTCCCCATCGTCATAAAGATCGCGCCGGACCTTTCTGACGATGCTATCAGGTCACTCGCCTCTACCTTCAGTAACTCCGGTGTTGACGGAGTCATCACTACGAATACGACTATCGATCGCAAGACCGTGTCCACCCATCCCCTTGCCGACGAGGCCGGCGGTCTAAGTGGCAAGCCGCTGACCGAAAAAGCAACGGAGGTTCTTTCCCTACTCCGCTCCGAGATGAATCCTGAGATTCCCATCATCGGCTCAGGTGGTGTGATGAGTGGATCTGACGCCAAGGCTAAGATTGATGCCGGAGCTTCACTGGTCCAAGTATACTCTGGGCTGATCTACAGTGGACCTGCGCTGGTTCATGAAATCCTCGAGACCATCTAAAAAGGACTCGAAACCCAACTACGGAGGCTTTCGCTCCAGGGGAATCCGCTAAATGAAAGCTCTCCCTTCACGACCTCAATAATGACCCGTTGCTACGGTGCTTTCCAGCCAATAAACCCTTAGCTGTTTATTGCTCAAGCAATCCTTTTCCGAGGCATGGTGAACTCGAGCAACTGGCCCAGTCTGTCTCGCATTTGGGCGCGGGGAACAATCATATCCACCAAACCATGTTCCAGGAGGAATTCTGCGGTTTGGAACCCGGGAGGCAGATCCTGATGGGTCGTCTCTTTAATCACCCGGGGGCCAGCAAAGCCAATCATGCAATTGGGTTCCGCCATGATGATGTCGCCAAGTGTGGCAAAACTGGCAGTCACTCCACCGGTAGTCGGATGAGTCAGGACAGAAATGTAAGGAAGGCCGGCTTCGTGGTGTCGAGCGAGAGCGCCGCTCGTTTTCGCCATTTGCATCAAGCTGAGAATTCCCTCGTGCATGCGGGCTCCACCGGAGGCACTGACGATGATGCAGCCACGCTTCTCTTCGGTTGCTACTTCGATGGCCCGAGTCAGTTTTTCACCAACCACAGAACCCATGCTGGCACCAAGAAATCTAAAATCCATTACCCCGAGAGTTACCGGGTTATTGAGAATACTACCTCGCCCAGTCACCACAGCATCGCGCAGGCCGGTCTTCTTCTGGTAAGACTTCACCTTGTCGTTGTATCCCTTAAATCCTAGGGCATCGACGGCTTCCACACCGGCATCCAACTCCTCGAATGAATCAGGGTCCAGCAGCATGGAGACACGCTCTCCCGAAGTCAGAGTGAAATGATGGTCACACTTGGTGCAGACTCGATGGCGCTGCTTCAATGTGAGTTCGTCAATGATTGCTCCACAGGAAGGGCATTTGTTCCACAGGCCTTCCGGCATGTCGGACTTTTTCTTCCCAAGTGACTTGATGGAGCGCTTTTTGAAAATGCCCATAGAATCAGAAGTAGATGCGATTTTGTGTTCGTAGCAGCGGGGCAACGCCCCCTTCCTCCGCAAAAATAGCGGTTAATGCCACGATCACAACCGAATTCGTTACCCTCTGAGGACAGAAATAGCAGCGATCCAGCTCGGCTCTAGGGCTTCTCGAAGCGCCGCCGCACACTCCGAGACAGTGGATCCTGTTGTCATCACGTCATCGATCAACAGGACATTTAGTTCTTCTTCACTGCGTTTGAAACGTTTGGTCAGACGACTTGTCTTCACAGCAAAAGCTCCAGATGGATTTCTGAGGCGCTCGCTGCGGTCCAACTGCGCCTGCTTCTTCGTGTGGCGAGTCCGTTTCAAAATGTCCATTAATTCGAGTTCAACTCCATCGGGCGCCCGGCCCAATATCTCGACTGCGATTTCGCGAGACTGATTGAATCCCCGCTCTCGAAGCCTTCTCGGATGCAAGGGTATCGGAACCAAGATCCATCGGCTACGGTGCAGTCTTTTGTCCTGCCAAACGACGGATAGCAGTGACCCCATGAGCCGCGACAAATGCACTTGTTTCCCGTATTTGAATCGGTGCATTAATTCCCTCGCAACACCGCCGCTGCGCCAGGCGCTGACAGCAAAATCAAAATCGAGATCGCGATCCTTGCAGTTCGAACATGGAAACGCTCCCATTAATGGGGGCTCGTAGCCCCGACCGCAGATATCGCAATATCCGTCTTTAATCGCTGTCAAAGTGGATTCGCAATCTTCACACAAAAACGGGCGCTCCAATTGTCTCTCAGACGTCAAAGGAATATCGCAAGCCCCACAGGTCGGCGGATACACCAATCCGAGTAGTCCCTGCTTCAGATACGTCAGTCTGCTCACCCCCGCACCTCCGGTTCCGACTCGTGATCTATTCGTCTGTCCGAACCCCTAAACCAGAGCCATATGGCGAGGCCCGTAAAGGCAACCACAAAAAAAGAAACTGCCCCAACTCGCAGTGTATCCCCCAGCCAAGGCATCATCGCATCCCGATCAAAGGCCCGTGTTGTGAGGGGGCTAAGGGTTTTGACACCAAAAACCCAGCCTGCATGCAAACCAATTCCGAGCCAAAGTGAACCCGTTTTCTCGCGGGTGTAACCGAGAACCAGACCAATAGCGAACAGAACCGCAAACTCGGAAAGAAGAAAATAGAAATCACCGAACTGAGAGAAGAAGTGCTGAAAGATACGACCAACGAACCAAAATCCTGAGCCCGCATGGACGACATCAACCGTGAGGCTGTGGGGCGCGTTAAAAAAATGCAGCACCGCAAACAGCGCTGCCACTGCAAAGAAGAGAGACCTTGGCTTCAACAATTTTGACAGCACAGCGTAGAGCGCTCCGCGAAAGACCAGTTCTTCCAGAAGCCCCACGGCAATTCCTGTGCCGAGCGCCTCAAGTAGGATCTCATAAAGCGGCTTGTCTGTATCCTTCATTAGATACCAACCCTGAGCGACATACCACCAGCCCAGTAGGATGAGACTGGCTCCTCCCACCAAAAAACCAGTGGCAAGGTGTCGCCACCAGGCTGGGTTCGGCTCAAGCTCGAGAAATTCCTTCACCGAACCACGATCCTTCTTCCCGGCATTAAGCCATCGGACCGCTGGAACAATCATAATAAATCCCCCCAAGAGGATCGCTCGGTTGAAATAGCGCGAGAACTTAGCGCGGTCCATGGAGCCATTAATGCCGTCGAGCAACGTCCCCTCAAGCCATCCCTGCGCGACCAAGTATTTTCCACCCTGATAAAGAAACGGTGCTAAGACAGCGCCCAGCACAACCGTTCCGACTGTAAAAACCAGAATTTTGAAGGCATCGGACTGGAAAATTGTCCCGCGTATCATGGCAGCCAAATACGCCCTTTCCCTTGAATTTGCAATCGCTCACTAACCTTGAAGCGCCCGCAGCCACGTCCTACAAATGTCTTTTACCCGTATCCCTTTCAGTGTAACATCCCACGCCAACCTGCCTGTCAGGGAGCACACGGATTCACGCCAAACAGACCTTCCTCGCCAAATGTCATTCACCAGCCTACTGCCTCTGTCTCGTCTCTTCTTCCCGATCCTGGCTCTCGGACTACTCTTTACTCCTTTCCTAAAGGCGCAGACCAAATACGGAGAGCTCGCCGCGAGCGTCACCGGTATGCTTGAAGAGGAGCACTTTTTCCGGCAGACCTTCGACGACAAAATGTCAGACCGCGTTCTGACCACTTATCTTGAAATGCTCGACTACAGCCGCATTTATTTTACCGCCGAGGATATCGCATCATTCAAAAATAAATACCTCACCACGATAGACGATGATATTCGCAAGGACGACGTTCCCGCAGCTACCAGCATCTATTCGATCTACGAGGATCGAGTCCGCGACAGGGTGAAGTTTGCCAAAAGCCTGGCTAAACCGGACATCTTCACCTACGACTCCGACCGGACAATCATGATCTCCCGAAAGGAGGCCGAGTGGGCGAGCACTGGCGAAGATCATAACCAACTTTGGCGCAACCTAATTGAAGGCGATCTAATCCGTGAAAAACTTATTGCCGAAGCCCTGAAGGAGAAAGAGGACAGCGAACCTAACGAAGGAACGCCGGAGAAAGACATCTACCAAAAAGTGTCTGACCGCTACGACAGGATTCTTAAGCGGGTTAATGAGAACACTACCGAAGACGTGGCCACGCTCTTCATCAAATCCATCGCACGTTCTTACGATCCGCACTCTGAGTATTTTTCTCAGCAGCAATACGACAATTTCCGTATTGGCATGAATAAGTCCCTCAAGGGAATCGGCGCGATGTTGCAGAAAGACGAGGAGCAGGGTGGCGCCACCATCGAAGGCCTCGTAGTCGGCGGCCCCGCTTTCAAGGGAGGAGAACTCGAGGTGAAAGACCGCGTGATTGGAGTCGCCCAGGGGGAAGATGGGGAATACGTCGACGTCGTCGACATGCAACTCTCTGACATCGTAGATCTTATCCGGGGTGAGATCGGCACGACTGTACGCCTCAAAGTCATGGCCATGGGCAAAGACGAGATGATTAAGCTCATCAGCATCGAACGCGACCAGATTGACCTGAAAGACAGCCTTGCCACCGCTGACCTAATCATCACTAAAGATCCAGTCGGCGAAGAGCAGAAGATTGGCTGGATCACCCTTCCCTCCTTTTACGCCGACATGGACGGCGGCAACACAAGCACAACATCTGATGTGCGCCGCCTTCTTATCCGACTAGCCATCGAGGGAATCGACGGACTAGTTGTAGACCTGCGAGATAATGGTGGTGGCTCCCTCGAGGAGGCCATCAACATGACCGGTCTTTTCATTCGTCGCGGCCCGGTTGTCCAAGCCGTCGATTGGCGCGGGAACAAGACTCAAAAAGCATCGCGAAACAATGAAGCGACTTACGACGGGCCACTCGTTGTCTTGACCAACCGGGCTTCCGCTTCCGCTTCCGAGATCTTCGCCGCAGCTCTCCAAGACTACGGCCGCGCTGTGGTCGTGGGTGATCAGTCCACATTCGGAAAGGGAACTGTCCAGCAACTTCGTCCCGTTCTTTCAAATCGAATGCTGCTTCCTTTCAATCGCGAAGCCAATCAGCAAGGCGCCCTAAAACTGACAATACAGACCTTCTATCGCATTGATGGACACTCGACTCAAAGGGACGGGGTGGTGCCTGACATCGTCCTCCCGTCAATGCTCGACATAGCTGATATCGGAGAAGCATCACTCCCAAACGCCCTTGAGGTAGATCCGATTCCACCAGCCGAATATACTGACTTTTTTACCAAATCGCTACCTCTTGAGATTCTTTCGGAAGCCTCTGCCGACCGAATCACTGAAGGTAGAGATTTTGACTACATTCTTGAATCCATTGCTCGGGAGAAAAAACGTCTCGATGAGAATACGATTTCTTTGAATATGCAGCAGCGCAAAGAGGAGGCCGATCAAAACGAAATCGATCGCGAAGCGCGCAAAGAGGAACGTATCGCCTACTTCGACGAGGTCAAATCAGCAGAAGATGGGCTCTTCACCGTGTTTAAATTTACCCAAGACAACGTGCTGGAAGAAGGACTCACACTTCGTGATGATCTCTCGCTCGAAGAACTCAGCGGCATGTCCCGTGGTTCTGCTGATGATGAAGAGGAGGACAGCGAAGACCTTGAGTTTCCCCACAAGTTTGATCCTTATGAGCGGGAAACGATCCATATTCTCCAGGACCTGATCGCTATTGGCGAAACCGGGAGTCCCGTTACCACCATCTCCGAGGCCAAGCCGGATCAAAAGGTAGTCACCCCTATTGAAACCCGAAACCCTTAGTCAAACTGAGAAAAGTGCTCGCCGGACCCTTCTTCCACCCTCTCCGTTGAAACTTTTCCACCCGGCAAGCAGCCGGAATGAACAACGGTTTCGAACAGACATTCGAAGGTCTTCAGGTTAACCTGAGGCTTCCTGATCTATGGCAGCAAGAGGCCGTTCGCGCCATTCGTAACGGCGAAGACGTCGTTCTCTCAGCCCCAACAGGCGCTGGCAAAACCTACGTCTTTGAGAGCCTCATCGACAGCGACAAGTCTTTCTCTGCTTCGAAGCAGGCGGTCTACACCGTTCCAACCCGAGCTCTTGCCAATGATAAGTGGCGGGAATGGACCAAGGCCGGATGGAAGGTTGGGATTGCGACCGGTGACCTCGCTGAAAATCTCGACGCTCCCGTCATAGTTGCCACGCTCGAAACGCAGCGGGAAAAACTTCTTTCAGGTCAACAGGCTCCCGGCCTGCTAGTCATCGATGAATATCAAATGATCGGTGACCGGATCCGAGGGCTAAACTACGAGTTGGCCATTGCCCTTGCTCCTGCCGACACTCGCCTTCTCCTTTTAAGTGGTAGTGTCGGGAATCCAAAACGTATCGCCGAATGGCTCAAGCGGCTCGGTAGGAACGCACGGGTCGTCTCCACGCTTGAGCGCCCAGTTCCTCTCGACGAAATACCTCTGGAAGCATTACCAAACCAAGCACCTCGAAAATACAGTAACTTCTGGCAGCGACTCGCTCTTGGGACGCTACTCTCACACTATGGTCCTCTTCTAATTTTTGCCCCGCACCGAAAAGCCGCTGAGAAAATTGCTTGGAAAGTTGCTGAAGCCTTTCCTGACGATAATCCTATCCAACTTGGAAAAGGCGAATTGGAGCAGGCGGCATCTCACGATCTCAGTCGATTACTCCGTAAGCGAGTCGCCTATCATCACAGTGGCCTAAGTTTTTTTGAACGTGGCGGCATTGTCGAACCATTAGCAAAAGCCGGACAACTGCGAGTCGTTGTCGCAACGATGGGGCTCGCGGCAGGAATTAATTTTTCGGTTCGGTCTGTCTTTGTCTCAGACACCACTTACCAAGATGGCCCCTTCAAGCGAGATGTCAGTCCTGATGAGTTATTGCAAATGTTCGGGCGGGCTGGGCGCCGAGGGCTCGACGAAACCGGCTACATTATCTCCGGTCACAAGAGCCCTCGCCTTGGCGACGCCCATCCTCTCGAGCTGCGCCGCCAGAATGAAATCGATTGGCCAACCATGATCCGTCGAATGCACCACGCAGAAGAAAACGGCGACTCACCTTTCGAAGCGGCACGCGAACTACGTGATCATCTCTTTTCACAACAACGTATCCCCCTCGGCTTTCGGTCTGGCGAGGAG
>DCQY01000030.1:0-32577 GCA_002323995.1 Akkermansiaceae bacterium UBA1506
GCCAAGAAAAAGGCTCCCGCTAAGAAGGTCGCCAAGAAAAAGGCCCCTGCCAAGAAAGTGGCTAAGAAAAAGGCTCCCGCTAAGAGGGTCGCCAAGAAAAAGGCCCCTGCCAAGAAGGTGGCCAAGAAAAAGGCTACCGCTAAGAAGGTCGCCAAGAAAAAGGCCCCTGCTAAGAAGGTGATACCAAAAAAGGCCCCCGTAAAAAAGCGTGTCGCCGTTAAGAAACGCCCCGTAATTCCTACACTTGCTCAACGCCTAGCACCTCCGACCCCTGCTCCCGCCGCCAAGAAAAAAGGCGCCAAACCAGCGAAACTTTCCGCCGCTTTCCTTAGGAAGCAGAAACAGAAACTCCTAGACCTCCGCGACACCCTCGTAGACCAAATGAATGGTGTGGCCCGCGATTCCCTCGGGCGCGGAGACGAAAACAACGAAGCCTCCGCGTTCGGTATGCATCAGGCCGATGCCGGCAGCGACGCTTACGATCGCGATTTCGCTCTGAACATTCTCTCCCAAGAACAGGATGCTCTTCACGAAATTGAAGAAGCCCTTATCCGCATCGATTCCGGCGAATATGGCGTCTGCCAAGGTTCTGGAGAATCGATTCCTCAGGCTCGACTAGAGGCGATGCCCTTTGCCCGGTGCACCGTAGATTACCAAGAGAAACTCGACAGCGAAAGCGCCTCCGGGATGTATCGCTCCCCTGTCACCTCCCTCTTCGGTCTCGATGACAAGGATGTCGCTAAAGCCACCGCCGAAGACGAATAAAATTTATCGGTTGAGAAGTCTGAGTGGTGAGCTAGAATACCCGCCCTCGCGAAATACTGAAACTCAGAACCATGCCCAGAGAAGTCATTATCCTTGAATGCACCGAGGCCAAAGAAGAAGGCGCTCGGCCTTCTATCTACGTGTCGACACGTAACAAAAAGAGCCTCCGTACTCCTGGACGTCTGGAGAAGGTTAAGTTCAATCCCTTCCTCAAACGCCGGACTCTGCACCGCGAGAAAAGATAATTTCTATCAGCTAAATACTAGACATCTTTAGATCCATGGGACCGAAAACCGAAGAAAGAGCAATGAACTTCCGCCGCGCGAATCGCAAGATGCCGCGCCGTCGCCACGACATCGCAGTCGAAAAGCTCAATTATCTTAATCCAGATTACCTCAAAAAGTTCACGACTGATTCCGGTAAAATCTACCCTCGACGCACGACTGGCGTCTCCGCCAAGACCCACCGTAAAATCACTCGTGAGATTAAGCGCGCCCGTGCTCTAAATCTGATGTAATTCGGGCCACGAACCGACAGAGAAACTTTTCGACAGGGTTAGGTTCACCACCTAACCCTATTTTTTGTACACGAAGCCGGGTAGGCTATATTCATTTCCGAAGAGTCACTGATCGACCGCTTGGGCCATGTGCAATCTCTACGACATCGGCAGCAGATCTCATCGCAATAATGGGCAATGGGAGGCTCCTGTATCGATAGCTATCGGTAAAATCGCAAAAGCTCATGGCATTCGCAAAACGGATCCCGGCCTCGTCCTCACCCTCAACGGAGAAGTTCCTCAAGCGCGGATCATGCGATGGGGCTTTAAGCGCTCATTTAATCAGGCGGTCAATAATGCTCGCTCGGACAAGTTAGATGGAATGTGGTCGGAGTCATGGCAGCAACGCCGGCGCTGTCTCATACCGATCCAAACCTTCTACGAATGGACCGGAACTGTCGGGAATAAGCAGGCTTTTGCCTTTAAAGCCGCTGACTCAGACTCGCGCCTCTGGGCTGCCGGAATCTGGGAACCCGGTGACGAACAACCCGCCTACTCGATGCTGACAACCTCTGCCTCGGAGACCGTCTCCACAATCCATGATCGGATGCCTGCCCTCCTCCAACCGGAAGACTTCGAAACCTTCCTTACCGCGGAGAACCCGCGATACCTGCTTAATCCAGTGAACGATGGTCTTGAGATCTATCGCTGCAGAAATCCGCTCTCTGAGACGGGGATTCAGAATAATCCACAACGCGAAGATCAACTCCCAGGTTTTGAAGATATCTGATTAAACAAGTTTGTATCCAACCCCGTGAACTGTAAGGAGAAACTCGGACGTCCGCCCGTGGTCTCCAATCTTTTTCCGGATCTGGGCCACGCACTGATCCAAGGTTCTCGTCGTTCCGAAATACTTCACACCCCACACCTTTTCTAATATTTCATCCCGACTCAAGACCACTCCACGATGCTCAACTAAAAAACGAATTAGTTCGAGCTCTTTTGGAGTAAGTGATGTGACTTCTTTGCCGACTCTGATCTCGTAATTTCGCAAATCCACACAAGCGTTGCCGATTTCGAGTTCAACGGGCGAATCCGCCGAGGGTTGCCCATTGGTTTCATCAGCCCAATCGAAAGTCCGGCGGAGTAGCGCCCGAATTCGTGCCAACAGCTCATTCACCGCAAATGGCTTTGTCACATAATCATCAGCTCCGGCGTTGAGCCCCACAATTTTATCCATTTCTTCCCCCTTGGCAGTGAGCATCAGAATAGGAACTCGGCAACCACCTTTGCGCAGTTCGGCCGCGACTTCATAGCCACTGCGATTTGGCAGCATAACATCGAGGACAACGAGATCAGGCAATGCTTCGCCGATGCCTTGAATGGCCTTGCCGCCGTCGTCGCAGGAACTAACTTGAAATCCTTCGCTACGGAGAACTTCCTCAAGACCGAAACGAATACTGGCATCGTCCTCGACAACAAAAATGCTAACTTCACTGCTATTCATTAGTCTTCAGAAATGGGTAGTTCGATCGCAAAGCAACTACCGCCACCTTCGCGACGGGCATACCAAATCTGGCCTTCGTGCTTTTCGATAATTTGTTTAGAAAGTGCCAGTCCAATACCGGATCCTTCAATTCCCGAAGAAATCGACTCGTCAGCACGGTAAAATTTTTCGAAGATGCGGCGCTGGTGGAGCTTGGAAATCCCTGGACCTCTATCCTGCACCCGAAGGATTACCTTCCCATCATCCGGGGCTTCCAGTCGAACATTCACCACGCCTCCACAGGATGCGTATTTTTCGGCATTCGTGAGCAAATTAAGCAATACCTGAGAGAGAGCATCGCGATCTCCAGAAACGTTCACAAGTGCTTCCGGTTGGATCTCCACCTCGACCGTCAGACCCTCAGACTCAATCTGGTGCCGATAGTCATCCACCGTTTCTGTGACAAGCTTACCTAAATCAACACTCTCAAACAATAACCTCATTTCACCCCGATCGAGGCGTGAAAAATCCAGAAGGCGATTGATCAGTCTCGACAAACGCGCGGACTCTTTGCTGATCACGCTGGAATATTTACGAGTTACTTCCGCATCGTGATTTTCACTGTTCTCAAGAAGCTCAGAGAACATGCGAATCGAGGTTAGTGGTGTCTTCAGCTCATGGCTGACATTGCTGACAAAATCCGTTTTCCGTGACGCGATTTGAATTTCATAATTTACTGATCGCATGATTAAGAAACTACCAACTCCCACGGCAGCAACGAGAATTACAATAATAAGAGACAGCGTCGCCAAGACCGTCCTCGCCGCCGCGTTGAGCGCCTCCGGATCAAGAATATAGGCAGCGACCTCCCATCGCGGGAGGATTTGCCCCACTTCCGCTGCCACGAAAGGCGTTGTCCAGTCTGTTTCGAAACCGGGAACTGTCTGCGTAACCGGCTCGCCGTTAGAATCCAGTAAGGCGAAGGAAATTTCGGGATTTATCTCTTTCTCGGAGAAGACACGAAATAAACCGGATAACTCCGCTTTGATTTCATCTAGATTCAACTCCACCCAGAATGTATATCCGGGTAGTGACGGATGCCGCTTCCAGAGGAGAGTGTGGAGCCTCCCGTCAATAATCCGGCTGACTGCTCCTTCGTCCCCGCCTTCCGTGAGGTCATTCTGAGTAACGGAAACTCGGTTTAGCTGTGAGTAATTATTCCCTCCGTCATAAGCCATCGGCATCGGAGGTTGGGTCGCGTCGCCCTCTGCGTCTTGGGATAATCGCTGGGCCGGATCAACGTTTCGTAGCTGCTGTTTGGTTGATTTGATGAGCCCGGCCGAGAGGTCTTCGGCCGGGATAAAAACATCATTCACTTGCGAGGAGTCAAATCGAGAAGCATTGAGTTTGGAGTTTGAAGCCGCCACCTTTTTCCGAGTCGCTATTTCCTTGCTATCTATTGCCGCACCCCGGGTGGCTGTAGACGCCTCGGCATGCGCGCCGCGGGCAAATTCGTCCATCTTGGGAGCCGACGCCGCTGCGGGCCTTGTTTTTTGCAGTCTTTCCAAACCGGTCTGTGTTGGGGTCTTCTCCGGCTTTTCTCCCGCGGGAGTCTGAGACCGCTTCCTCAACGATCCCCAGATGCTGGTCTTTTCGCGGACGACCGGCTCTTCCTTAACCTCGACCTGATCAGCCAATAATCGCGGTGCTTCGTAAACCTCCACGACTCTGCGATTCGAGAGAAAATCAGCATGATTCCGAAGAAAAAGTTTAGCCTGAAGATTGTCGGAAAGTGTCACGGGACTAATGATCAGCCCGGCTTCACTAACCACTGATCCCACAGAAACTTGTGACCATTGATTAGTAATCTGTTCGTCGAAGGTATCAATCAGATCCGCCCCCTCCCTCTCAACCAATCGGTCTACCTCCTGACTGAAGAAGATCCTGACATCATCCATAAAAAGGCTGATATTCGTGATCATCCCGTCACAGGTCGACTGATGCAGAGCGACTCTTTGACTACTCGCCACTATTTCTTGAACCCGAAGCGTACGAACCGCCAGAACCGCCAAGAGAATTGACGGCAGCATGATGGCAATAATAAAAACCAGTGCGATGCGCTTCATTTTGGGGGTCTGCGGAGTATCGCCCGACATCGGGAGTGTCGCAGCCAAAAAGACGTTAGCCTATCAACTTAATTCACTTAAAAAGAGGATCAACGTTTTGAGTTTCTCGTCATCCAGGATCCCACGGAAAGTTTCTTACGCTGAACCTTCGAAAGGGCATCGTTTTCAAGATCCCGCTGCGCTTCTTCCACCGCAGCAATCTCGGCCTTCAACATCTCTTTTTGTTTTGCTGGCGCAAAAGCGAATGCATCAATGAGCATCAGTTTCTGAGATTCGAGGTTGGCACGGCAAGCCTCAATATTTCCACTATCGGCGTAAGAGATCGATTTCTCGGTTTCCTCAGCATTGAGGTAGATCGCCGCCTCAGCAGCGACGGCTAGATTTTTGGAAGCTTCGGCCAACTCGGCATCGTCGGTATAGCTAACCACAACCGAAGTTTTTCCGGCGACAACTTCCCCATTTTTGGCAGGATCCAAGTAACGAATCTCCACATCCGCGATTGTATCCAGCGTACCGAGGACAGACTGCTCCAGTTCAACTTCCAGATAGAGGTCTCGCGACTGCTCGCTAGAGAGTGTGTTAAATGTGACTGACTCATGGCGCGATTTCAGCTCGCCGGGACGACCGAGGAAGCGCAACGGCCGGACGCCATTTGGACAACGAATTTCAATTACGACCTCGCGGGCCAACACGGTTTGCAGTTCGCCAAGTTCACTTTCAAAGACACTAGGCAAGTCTTCAACATCGGCAACATAGTAGTAGTTCGCATCGCTGGCCTCAGCCAACGCAGTCATTAGGGTCTCGTTGTAGTTATCCCCAAGTCCAATGGTGGTCACCGACACACCATTCTTGGCAAGACGTGATCCGAGGCCAGCAATCTCGCGGTTGGAAGAAGGGCCTACATTGGCAATACCGTCAGAAAGTAGTATTACCCGACTGATTCGCTGCTGCGAGAGGAACTCATCCAACTGACGGCCACCTTTCTGAACTCCCCCATAAAGTGCAGTACTTCCCCCGGTCTCGATTTCCTGGATTATTCGCTTGATCTCCTTTTTCCGATCTCTGAGGGGACCAGCCGGCAATACCACCTCAACTTCAGTTTCGTAGACGATCAGCGAGAGCACATCTTTTTTATCGAGCTGATCAACTAGCATCATTGCCGCCTGCTTGGCCTGCTCCAACTTCTCACCACCCATAGAACCACTGCGATCAAGCACAATGGCGAGGTTCAACGGTATTCGGTTGGCTCGCAAAGATTTACCGCCTTCAACTTCAATCTTGACGATAACCTTTCGATCGCCTTTCCCCTTTAGCAAGGTCGGTTGATCCAGCGCCGTCGTGAAATTGAGAGGCGCTCGGTTGTTTACACTGGTGTGTGCAGAATCTGCACCGTTTAGAATCATGGCTCCAAGAGCCATTGAGATTATAGTTTGTTTTAAGTCCATGAACAAACTTCGCCTACTTCAAGGAGAGATTGTCATGGGACTGTAAAATGACTGTCAGGAAAATGTAAAAAGGCGCCCCGCTCCCGGGGCGCCCTCACAGATTCTCTTTTACCAAGGAGGGAATCCTAAAAAATTAGGCCACGTATTCCTGCGTCACCGCCGTGGTAGCTCTGCGATCCAACTCGTCGAACTCATCAGAAGTCACCGCCCGCTCCTCAAGAAGACAGCGGGAGATCCAGTTTTCGAGTCGAGCAAAATCGGGATTCTCAGTGGCGGATACCGTAACATGCTGCCAGTCGTACGACTGGCCAGTCGCAGGCGTCGCGTAGCGACGAATATGGAGCAGCCCGCGGATCGAATCGAACTCTCGGAGGGAAAGATTCTCGATTGCAGCCGGCTCCGGCATATCATCGAGCACATCAGCATCAAGACCAAAGCTGATCACACCAATACCATAGCGAGCAGCGAAGCGACGAACCTCTTCCACCAGTTGTGGATCTCCGATTGGGGCTGCTACAAGCAGCTCTCCCGCATTCGACCATTCAGAAGTAGCGAGGCACTGGAAGAGATCCTCGAAAAGGTTTCCATGATTAATTTCAAGGCGAAGCTTAACCGCGGAAATTTTGAGTGGGGACTCACCAAGACGACGGGTAACTTCCAACTTCTCTTTGTCGAGGATTACTTCATCTTCCACCTCTTTGCCAACAAGCCAGTCAACAACTGCAAGATCCGGCACCCGCCAACGGTTACCCTCAGCATCAATCGTGAAGGATTGCTCAAAAGAAAACGGAAATTGCTGCACCGACTCCAAATAACGCTTCACTACGGACCGAAACTTGGCAGCGCGGGAAATCGCGACATCGACATCTCCAGCGGCCATAGTGGAGCCCTCACCTTCTCGCTGATGGAAAAGGTTACGGGCACTGTTTACGGTGTGAATGGTAGAAGTCCTCAGGTAGTAACCCTGTCCTTGCTCGACCTTCGCAATCGGCGAAGAAGGATCGCAAGACATGATGGAAAAGTGGTAGCGAAGCGTCGCGTCAGAATAGTCTTGTTTAAGGCGGTGCTTCACCATCTCAATAAGCTCGGTCCCCTTTATGGCCTGAGCCGGATTTCTGGGAAGTATGTCAGGGAGGATCTCTTTGAGCTGGTCGCGTAGGTTCATATAGATGGTTTGAGACAAAGTTGAGTAGTGGTTAAAAATTGTAGCTATGATTTCAAATCTGTCACAATTTTTAAATATCCAGACAGCATCTCAACGAAGGGTCAAGTGTTTCGTTCAAAAAGTTGATAATTAAGCCCCCCATAATTTTAATTTTCACAATTTTTAATTTTCAAAATTTAAGTGAACCCACTCACTGGACCCAAAATGAAAAGCTCAGGCACGCTTACTTTTCGGAAAGGTCACGCCACTGGATGTTTCTATACTGAGCGCGAGTCTGGAAGCTGGCAATACCAATAGGAACAGAAAGTTCGATATCGCCGGGCAACAGGCTGATCTTTTTTCCTTCCAGAGGGAGATTCACCATCTGCTGCTCATCAATCCAGGCAGAAAGGTGTTCATCAGTGACTCTCACTCGGATGCGATACCACTGATCTTTCAAAAAGCCTTCGATGTTCATTGTTTCATTCTCCGAGGCGTTGAGATCATCGACGCTGGAAATACCAACAACTCCGCCGCCCCATCCGCCTACTACGAAGGTAGCATGGCTATCTTTCACTGGAAAAGTCAGGGCGACAAAAAAGTCGTAGCCATCAAGCTTCATGGCATCGAGCGAGATTTCATAGTTGCTCGTTGCCGGCGGTTCGCCATTCCAGTTAACACCAGTCATAACCGCTCCAAAGTCGAATTCAAGATTGCCCTCCTCATTAACCATCACTTCCCCTTCTCCGCCATAACGAGTCGATTCCCAATCACCGAGGTCTTTACCATTAAAAAGGCTGATCAAAGGAGAGTCACTTGTCTGCTCCTTAGCGCCCAACTCTGATTCGGTCTTGCTGTTTGACTCGGCCTCCGTTGGCGGAGCCGCTTCTTTTCTACCGGCTGGCTCAAGCCTTAGGGACTGAGCTAACGCAGTTTCAACTTCACCTTCGACTGCGAGCAATTCCATCGCAGCACGGCGTGGGTTAGCCTTGCTGTTTTCACCCTCTTTTTCGAAAGGCCAGACAAAGATTCCGAGCTTATGATAGACGCCAAAATGCAACAGCATTCCCACCGCCACAAAGACACCCCCAAAAACGATAATTCTGCTGATATACTTCACATTTGAGCATTCTCAGATTCACCTATCGTCTGCAAGAGATTTAAGTCCCGCAATCAGTCCAAAAGACTGCTTTAAATGTCGTTTTTTGGCTTGCTTGCAGCGGCACCCAAAAGAATACTCCCTACTCCCGGTGATTGAGGCTTCCTTCGGCATCATGTCGGTGAAATGACTCACAGTTTCCGGATCGATACCAATACCTTTTCTCTTCCTCCTAAGAGTTCCTTGTTATGTCTGACACCATCGCCGTCTTAGATCACGTCGACGAATATCTGAAGCTCGCTCAGCAGTACGATGTTTCCGATGTTCATCTAGCCCCAAACACGCAGCCTAAGTGGCGGCGCTTCGGCCTGCTTCAACCTGTTTGGGAAAATGCAGAAACGCTAACTCCCGAGGACACTGAAAGGCTCGCCCGCGCTTATCTGCCAGAAGCGGAGCTGCGGCGTCTAGAAGAAATGGGCGATGTTGATTTCGCCTATGCTCCAGACATTGGTCGCTTCCGTGCTTCAGTAGTGAAGACCCGTCTCGGATGGGAAATGGTCTTTAGGGTCATCAGTACTAACCTCCGCACAATGGGTGAGCTGGGGCTCCCTGAAGCCATCAAGCCTCTTTTGGAATACCATAACGGACTCGTTCTTGTGACCGGCGCTGTGGGTTCCGGAAAGTCCACCACTCTGGCTGCCTTGATCGACGAGGTAAACAAGCAACGCACTGATCACATCATCACCCTAGAGGATCCGATTGAATACGTGATCGACTCCGAAAGTTGTCACGTGAACCAGCGTGAGGTTCACACCCACACCGAAAGTTTCTCCCATGCTCTTCGAGCAGCTCTGCGTGAGGATCCGGATATCATCATGGTCGGAGAGATGCGCGACCTAGAAACGATCTCCCTAGCTATCACTGCAGCAGAAACCGGGCACCTCGTTCTTGCGACGTTACACACTGGTAGTGCTGCCCGAACGCTGGACCGAATTCTCGACGTATTCCCCAACGACCAGCGGGAACAGATTCGAATTATGGTCGGCGAATCGCTTCGCGGAGTGATTTCCCAACAGCTCGTCCCGAAAAAAGATGGTTCGGGCCGTTCACTCGCGCTGGAATTACTGATTAATACTCCAGCAGTGTCTGCCCTGATTCGCGACGGGAAAACATTCATGCTTCCCGGTGTCATGCAAACCGGCAAGAACGTTGGCATGATCATGATGGATGACGCTCTCGCCGAACTCTTCAACGCCGGTGAAATTTCAAGTGATGAAGCCGTCAGTCGAGCCGTCGACCCTGCCACCCTAAAATCCAACCTTGGTCTGTAACTAGATCCTAACTGAAACTTTTTCATCTTTTAGCCATGGCTGTCATTGACCAATATTTTAAACACCTCGTTACCTCTGGCGCATCCGACCTTCACCTCAGCGAAGGACAGCCGCCCAAGATGCGAACCCACGGTGCGATTACTCCAATTTCCGAAGGCGTCCTTGAGCACGACACACTCAACCACATGCTCAAGGAGATTTGCGATGATGCTGCTTACGAGCGCTTTCTCGAAAGGGGTGACCTCGACTTCGCATACGAAATGGACGCGAAGTCCCGTTTCCGCTGTAACTACTTCAAGCAGAACAACGGACTTGCTGCGGTCTTCCGTCTCATTCCTACCGAAATCAAGACGATTCAAGATCTCAACGTTCCGGAAACCATCGAGCGATTTGGCGACATGCGTAGCGGCCTCGTTCTTGTGACCGGCCCGACCGGCTCCGGCAAGTCCACCACGCTCGCCGCATTGATTGACTACATTAACCGAACCTACGCCCGCCATATCATCACTGTGGAGGAACCGATCGAGTTCGTTCATAACAATAAAATGTCCACCATCTCCCAGCGAGAGGTGCCGATTCACTGCCCGTCCTTTGCCGACGGACTCCGGGCTTCTCTCCGCGAGGACGCCGACATCGTACTCGTGGGCGAGATGCGAGACCTTGAAACTATCTCGCTCGCCCTGACCGCTGCCGAAACCGGGCTACTCGTCTTCGGTACTCTCCACACGAACAACGCACGCAAAACTGTTGACCGTCTCGTCGACGTGTTTCCTTCGGATCAGCAATCACAGGTCCGCACTATGCTGGCAGGTTCGTTGCGCGGGGTCGTAGCTCAGTTGCTACTAAAACGCGATGACCAACCCGGTCGAGTGGCGGTAAACGAGATCTTAGTTTCCACCCCGGCGGTAAGCTCCGTGATCCGTGAAGGTGCCACGCAGAAACTCTATGACATCATCACTGGCGGAAAGGAACATGGGATGCAGTTCATGGACGACGCGATTTGGGAAAAGATGCTCGCCGGACAAGTCTCTGCTCTGGAGGCTTACATGAAGGCCATCGACAAATCCCGGTTCAAGGCAGCACTTCCCCCTGAGTATGCCGACGTCGGCAACTCCGGTGGTAGTGTCACAGAAGATTAATTCCTTACCGCCTTGCGCTTTCACCCGAAGGTGGGTCTGTTTCATCCGACCCACCTTTTTTATTACTAGATAGAGGCTTCAATCGCCACAAACCCGCGGCTAAACTGCCGAGAATACAGTGATACAGCGCACTCACTGCACATGGAACTGGAGCAACTGTTCCGGGAAAGTGCTGTTTGGCGAGTGCTGCCCCGAGGCCGGAATTCTGCATACCCACCTCAATTGATATAGTGCGGCAATTATCCTCCCGAAGGCCAATTATCCGGGCGATAAAATAGCCGAGACCGAAGCCTCCAATGTGGAGCAGAGCCGGAGCCAACAAGAGGCGCCAACCAGCTTCGAAAATTACCTCACGCTGAGCACCAATAATGCTGGCGACGATCAGGACAATTGCTATCACGGATACCAGCGGCGACACGGGTCGGATCTTTAGGCTGAACTTTGGAAAATACTGATTCGCGAGCAAACCAATCGTGATCGGGAGCAGGACGATCTTGGCCATGTTCCAGCACATAGCCCCGGCGTTAACCTCAACCAGGGCCCCGGCCAGGTATTTAGTAAGGAACGGGGTCATGAGAATGGCAGCAAAAGTTGAAACAATCGTCATGAGAACCGATAGCGCCACATTGGCCCTCGCGAGAAATACCACCACGTTCGAAGCAGTCCCACCCGGACAGCAGGAGACTAGAATCAGGCCAACTGCCAGCATCGGATCAATTTCGTCCAGCTTGAGCAATTTAGCGATACTCCAGCCCAGCAGTGGCATGATGACAAACTGGCAGATCACACCGATGAGACCGGCCCGGGGCATGTTGATTACTTCTTTGAAATCATTGAATGTCAACGTCAACCCCATGCCGAGCATAATGACGCCAAGACCCCAGACAATCCAAGGCCCTGAGAACCAGGTGAAGAACTCAGGTTGAATAAGTGCCCAGCCGCTGAAAAGGACTGCCCAAAGGGGAAATAGATTGGTAAGCCAAGCAATAACGCGCTGCATACCCTCCTAGGAAACAGACTCTTTCCCGTCGGACAAGCGAAAAGCCTATTCTACGGCAGTTCCCCCTTGCGTCAGCGGCCTGTACCCCTACGTTCCCGCCTCTTTTAACACAGAAACCATGAGTACACGCAGAGTTCTCGTCGCTGATCCTATCGCTGAACGTGGGATCGAACTGCTCACCGAAGCCGAAGGAATCGAAGTTGATATCCGTCCGGATATCGGCGCCATCGCTGACAAAACAGAGCAGGAAAAATTATTAGTCGAACTGATTCCGAGTTACGAGGGGCTCATCGTACGCTCGGGAGCCAAGGCTACCGCAGCTGTCATTGAAGCAGGGTCAGGAACTCTCCGCGCAATTGGCCGTGCCGGAGTCGGTGTCGACAATATCGACATTCCAACAGCGACGAAGCATGGCGTAGTGGTCATGAATACCCCCGCCGGCAATACAATATCCACCGCCGAGCACGCATTCGCACTGATGATGTCCCTCGCCCGTCACATTCCGCAAGGTCATCAATCCGTGGTGGAGGGCCGTTTCAAAGAAGGCCGCAAGGCTTACAAAGGAGTTGAACTTTACAGCAAGACCCTCGCGATCTGTGGTATGGGCCGCATCGGTGGTGAGTTTGCCCGACGTGCCATGGGCTTTGGTATGCGTGTTGTCGCCTACGACCCATACCTCTCCGCTAGTAAAGCCAAGAATATGCGAGTTGAACTCTGCGAAACCGTCGACGAAGCCGTGGAACAGGCTGATTTCATCACCCTGCACATGCCGAAGACACCAGAGACAACCCACCTCATCAACGCCGAGCGCATCGATAAGATGAAACCAGGGGTCCGCATTATCAACTGCGCCCGTGGTGGCCTCATTGACGAAGCCGCCCTGCTGGATGCCATCAAGGAAGGTAAAGTGGCCGGTGCCGCTCTCGACGTTTTCGAAGTTGAGCCACCTTCGGCAGACTATGAACTCCTCAGCCGCGAAGAGATGGTTTTCACTCCCCACCTCGGTGCTTCAACTGAAGAAGCCCAAGAAAACGTGGGGATCCAAGTGGCCGAATCTATCCGCGACCGACTTCTTCACGGTTCCGTGGTCAACGCGATCAACATGCCAAATTTGGATGAGGATACCCTCAAAGAAATCGGTCCTTACCTCAGCCTTGCAGAGACGATGGGTAAGCTGGCCAACCAACTGGCCCCCCAACAGCCTGATTTTTTCCGTATCGAATATAATGGTAAGGTCAGCGAAATTGATACAACACTGATCACTCGTTCTTCCCTGAAAGGTTATCTGGAGGCAGGCACCGCTGAAGGTTCCGCTAACTACCTCAATGCTCCTTCTATGGCTGAAGATCGAGGTATCCAAGTTGTCGAGTCTAGGCCCGCTGAAAACTGCGAGTTCACCGACTTGATCACCGTGGCTGTCGGCAACGAAAAAGAGCAAGTGGCTGTGTCCGGGACCTTCTTCGGAGCCCAGGCCCGAATCGTTCGCGTCAATGAACACAATATTGATGTCACCCCGGAAGGTTCCCTACTCATCTTTGAGAACACGGATGCCCCCGGCGTCGTCGGTGCGATCGGACAAGTGCTTGGTGCCAATGGTATCAACATTGCTAACATGTCCCTGAGCCGGAATCAGGTCGGCGGCAGAGCCCTAAGTATCCTTAACGTCGATTCCAAGGTCGACCAGAACGCACTCGACGGCATCCTTGGTATCGAAGGCATCCAGAGTGCCTCCACCGTGGAACTGTAGTCCCGATCCGTAGGACTCTACGCTGCGATTTTATGCAATTTTCATATAGTCTTCGCATCTCTTTCAAATTCAGAAGCCATTCTTTTGGAAGAAGCCATTTTTTTGGACGTAGTACTAAGCTATTCAAATGGCTTCGCTGTATTCACAGACCTCCCGATCGTGGCACGAACTTCTCGTTCGTGGTGACGAAACCGCGTTGCTTTGGGTTCGCCGACCCGACCGGAAAGCCATTCCACTCTGCCTTTTCACAATCTTTGCCGGGGTAGGCGTCTATGGAGCCTCCATTGGCATCTGGCAGGGCCCGAAAATGGCGCTCTACACAGCGATTAAATTACCACTCATCATCCTGATCACCTTGACGGTGAACGGCATGATCAACGGGATGCTGGCCCAACTGCTCGGCAGTCGACTCTCCTTCGCACAAACGGCTTTTGCCATCCTCACCGCATTCACCGTTTTCTCGCTGATCGTCTTGTCCCTTTCTCCGATCACCTTTGGCATGGCTTTCGACCTACCTGCCCCCGACTCCAGGGACGCCGAAGTGACCCACCGCCGCCTTCTTCTCATTCATACCGCTATCATTGCACTAGCAGGTCTGACATCGACCGGGCGACTGTTCCGGTTACTGACCCACTTCACCGAAACCGTCGCCGCTGCTCGCTGTTGCTTTACCGTACTCGTCTTCGGAAACCTCTTCGTGGGCGCCCAGATCAGTTATCTGCTACGTCCCATCTTCGGACAGCCTGGACTCAAAATCGAGTTCCTCCGTCCCGACATATTCCGAGGTAACTTTTACGAATCCGTCTGGTGGGCTCTCACCAATTCTTTCTAACTAAACCATAACCCAAGCAACCGATGAGTGAAGGAAATGATATCCCAAAAAAGCCGACTACACCTCCGGATTTGCCACCGGCAAGCATCGATGAAGCAGAAGCGCCCATCGACAAAATGGCACTCGAACCTCTCGGCAGAACCATCAATTTCGCCAATGTAGTCGATGCTCTACTCAAGACGCCCGGTCGTCTCTTCTTTGAAATGCAGGAAGGTGAGACAAAAAAGGTTGTCATCAATCTCGGAATCATCGCGATCGGTTCCCTCGCGCTCTTTGGCCTCATCCTCGGGCTCTTTTCCGGTGGCACTCAACTTTGGGCCGTTCCTTTGAAGATTGCCGCAGGTGGCCTCTTCGCCGCCGTCATTACTTTACCAAGCCTCTACGTATTCAGTTGTCTCAACGGAATGGACATGACGCTGCGAAAGGCAGCCACCATGCTACTGGCCGGCTTAGCCTTGATCGGACTGATCCTTACCGCTCTCGTCCCAGTCGCATGGATTTTTTCCCAGTCAACGGAATCAGCAAGTTTCATGGGGTTGCTCGCTCTCGCCTTCTGGATGATCGCCATCTGTTTCGGCGGGTCTCTCGTTTTCAGGAGTGCCAGGGTTTCCGGCGTCAATAATCCTATCTACATCGTCGTCTGGGCCGCCGTCTTCACTCTGGTAACAATCCAACTCTCAACATCACTTCGCCCGTTGATTGGAGCGGCCGAAGAGACCTTCCTTCCCGCAGAGAAACGTTTCTTCCTCGAGCACTGGGTGAAGTCCCTTGAAGTCGTGGAAAAACGGTAGACTGATGCAAAAATGCTATCTCTTCTCTGTCTCCGGACCGATTGACCGACTCCAAAGCAGGTCTACCTTTTGCTGATGGTCCGTATCGCAATAATCTGTTTTCTGGCGGCGTTTGCCTGCGCAACAGTATCTGCTGGTCAGCTTCGGGTGATGACCTACAATATTTGGGTAGGGTTTAACAATAAACAGAATCTGACAGATACCGCTAAGTGGATCTCAGAACAGAACGTGGATGTTTTGGCCTTGCAGGAATTGAGAGGCATTTCGCTTGAGAAATTGAGGTCAGCCGCCAAAACCTGGGGCCACCCCTATGCAGTTATTTACAACCGAAAGGGTGGCTATCCTCAAGGGCTCACTTCGAAGACTCCGATCGAGAATGTCGTTCAATTTGAGCCTGATGACCCTCGCAATCTTCGCGGCACTCTCCACGCACAAACATCAGGCATTCATTTCTTCGTTGTTCACTTCGACCCTCACAACTACCTAAAACGTCAAATTGAAGCTGACACAGTTGCCTCCAGAGTGCGGCCACTTATCAACGCTGACGAGACTGTAATTGTCCTTGGCGACTTCAACGCGCACGCCCCAGCAGATTTAGATCAACTCCTCAAGCAAGCGCCCCTGCTAGAAAAGTGGAAAAGAAAAGAAACCGAGAAGCGGGGCTTCCGCATCTTTGAGGAATCAGGGATCCCTGATACATCCGTCCTCGCCAACCTGCTTGGCACCGGGCTCACAGATCCCGCCGAAATGCCCATGGGGACTTTCCCAACCAGAATACTGGCTCCAAGTGAACCGCTACCAGTTCATGCCCAAAAACTCGAACGAATCGACTTCGTTCTTTCTCATCTTGGAGAGCCATGGACAGCCGCAGCTATAAACTTCCCAAGAGATTCTATTCTCGACACGTTGTCCGATCACTACCCGGTGATAATGGAGCTACAAGGTAAGAGCGATAATCCAAGCGACTAAAACGGAATGTCATCATCGTCGTCAGAAGGCGGGATGGGGTCGTAGTTCTGCTGTGTGGGTGCCTGTTGCTGAGACTGCTGAGACTGCTGTTGAGGAGCCCCCTGCTGGGAGCTTTGCTGGCCTTGGCCACCGCCACGCTGACCGCCTTCATCGCGACCGCCGAGGAATTGAAAATTGTCACCAATCACCTTGAGGCGCGAACGCTGCTGGCCTGTGTTTTTGTCCTCCCACTGATCCAACTGAAGTCGGCCTTCAACGTAAAGAGGACGACCTTTCTTCATGTATTCACCGATAACTTCCGCCTGGCGGCCCCAGAAGGTGATGTCGACAAAGGTCGTTTCCTCCCGTCGATCACCGTCGTCGGTCGAATAGTTGCGATTAATTGCTAGGCCAATGTCAGTCACGGCAGTCCCCTTCGGAGTATAACGCACCTCGGGATCGCGGGTGATATTTCCCATCAATTGAACTTTGTTAAGATTTGGCATAACGAAAACCTATAGGTAACCGGGGTCAAAGATCCAGCGTTTTTCAAGCCTGTAGCGTAGTTTCGCCTTCTTCAGATCCCCCTTGCCCTCCAATGCTTAGATTTTTGACAATCACCAGAGCCACGATGACCAGAGTAGCACTGAAGGCGGCCAATACAGGAATGCTGGCCCATTGCACAATAAAGAACCCGAAAAAAGGTGTGAGCAAAGTTCGCACTCCAGCAAGGAACGTGTGCACCGACATGTAGTCCGCCACGCGTTCAGGCTTGGCCAACTTAGTCACAAAAAGATTGAAGAAAATCTCTCCTCCTCCACGGCCAAGTCCAAAGAAGGCACTACCGATTAAGATGAGGCTCTTTTCCGGGAAGATATAGTAGAGGAGGATGCTGATCAGGAACACGACGTTCACCGCAATACGCAGCTTAAGAAAGTTGATTCGATCGAACAACCACCCCCAGAAGAAAGTAGATCCTAACCTGACCACCGAAGGTATTACTCCGGTGATAAGACTAACAGTCTTTACATCAAACTGCAGCCCATGCTCAGGATTCACCAGATAATCGACACGGAGGGCCATCGCCGATAAGACTCCTATTCCAAGAATCATGGATGAGACCAGCAGCCAGAAGAAGACTCGGTCGTCCCACGCCATTCTCAAAGCTGGGAAGAATCCATGTCCTTTCTTTGGTTCCGATCGCAATGGATCAGAGGGAATCAGCCACTGGCAGACAGCTGTCAGCATCGCGGCAATGACGAAAGCCCAAAGCAAAACCTGATAGTTCCCAAGGTTTCGATCAAGGTAGGCTCCAAATCCCCAACTCGCGATCATGGTCGTCGCCGCACGAATGAAGATAGAAATTGAGAATAAACGCCCTCGACGCCTTTCTGGATAATTCCTTCTCAAGTAGTGAGTTTGAAGAGGCATTCCCATGGTGATAACCCCAACCCCCAGCGTCATTCCGATTAGGAAAAGTCGTTCATCGGCATATCCAATCGCCGCCACCGCAAAACCCGCAGCACTGATGAGACTGAACAGCGCTGAAGCTTGGCTCGCGGTGAGCCGAGTTCGCGCCACCATTGGCACTGCAACCAAACTACCTAATAAACCAATCGCCGGAGACGCCAGAAGAATAGACTTAACGACAGGGCCCGATTCAAAAACTGTCACCGCGATAAAGACGGCAAAGGTCGCTAGCGCAGTTTCTAGTATGCCTGCACATACAGCTCGGAGGGATTCTGCTACAAACGTCCTTTGAACGAGAGGCAACCCTGGGTGTCCATCCGATCTCACGGAGCCTCCACTCCCGCAGCTCCTTCACTCTCTTTAACGCTTGGCCCTCGAGCTTCTTCCGCTGCCTTCACTTCGTCAGCCTTCTTCTTGGCGATAAGGTCTTCCCATTGGTGTAACTCAAAGCCCTCCCCGATTCCGCCAATCCCATCTAGCAACTCACTGCACTTGGTATGCCACAACTTAAGATCCGGCTGTGACTTTTTTGGATCGGCAGATCCAGGGAAAACCAAGTAAGTGATTTTAAGGTCACTGACCGGACGATTGTAAGGCGATGCTGATTTATCGAGATGCCGCGCAACCCGCAAAGAGGCTTCACCAAATTTCCAACTTGGACCTGCGTCACCGGCAAGCGCTGGATAGAGTTGATCGCCATAAATAATCACGGCGTAGTCTCCAATCGCAGGGCCAAATTCATTCTCATCCTGCCGACCGATAAATGACAATGGCAACACAATAAACGGATCTGCTTCCGCAATGAGAAAGCTGCGACCCTTCAGGTCATCCACTCCCTTCTTGTAGTGGGCAATTTGTTCACGGAGGTAGCGATTACGCTCGATGCTTAGCCCTGGTATGGCGAACTCGTCCTGATACTCTTTAAGGGCCCTCTCCCATCGTTCCAGCAAAGGATTGGGAGTCGATGTTAGCTTTGGCCAGCCATAGCTTGTGAACGGTTGGTAAAAGTCCGACATTGAAATGTAGTCATCCAGTTCCGGCCAGCGATCGCCGTCAGAACCATCTGTCACCACATCCATTTCCCCTTGAATCAAGAGTACTTTTTTTCCCGTCTCAGGGTGCTTCATCTGCAGCACAGTTTCGAGGTCGTAAAAATTGTGACGCGAAAGCAGCTGATCAATGCGCGTCACCTTCTGCTGCACGCGCTCGGCTTTCAGCTCATACAAATAATGATAAAATGGAGACACTTCCGCTCCGTCCACGAGGGTCACGAAGTCATTGAGCATCGTGGGCAAGCTAGGATTGATGGCAGCTAATTTTTCGGGCGATTTGTTTGGCTTCGGAATCGTGACTTTCACCTTCATCTCAATCTGGTAACTCTGATTGCGTTCGCGCTCCTCGACAGCTGTGTCGCCCTGCTCGGTAACTAGCTCAGTCGTGACTGGGATTTCGCTCCATAACTCCGCGGTATCGACTTTCTTCCATGAAACGTAATCGGATGGCATGGGAGGTTTCACTTCCACCTCTATGATTTTCTCGACTACTTTTTCAACCGGCACTTCGACCACTTTTTCGACCACCCGTTCCACGACCTGCGGTTCTGCTTGAGCGGGAGCTCCGCGCTCACCACCGAGCATTTCGATGGCTCGCCTCTTAAGTTTTCCGCCGGAATTCGTAAGATCGATCAATACCAAGCCAATAATCACAATGACACAACCCAGCAACATCATGGCGAAGAAGTGAGTTAAGAATCCACGGCGCTTTCTCGGAGTATTTACACGAGAAGGAACATCGTCTTCAGGGTTTTTAAAGAAATCGTCTTTTTCGCTCATGTCTGAACTCGCCTCGTCCTTACGGTTTCACGAGAAGCAACGTGGTTGCCTGAGGTTCAACTTGCCCTAAACTGCCGCTGAAATCAAAGGTAGAGAAGCCAAAACCGACTCGACATGACTATTAACCAAATCAACGAGCAGGAGTCCTTTATCACTGCTGATGGCTCAACCATTCGCAGTATACTCGACCGCTCCAACGCTCCTGTCGAAAAACAGAGCCTGGCCGAGGCTGTTCTTCCACCCGGAGGAGCTACCAAACGCCACTGGCACAATACGAGCGAGGAGTTTTACTTTATTCTTCAGGGCACAGGAACTATGGAAATCGACGGGGTAAAGCAACAGGTTGAGGTGGGCGACGCCATTCTTATACCCAACGGGCATTGGCACCAGATCATCGCAGACTCTCCCAGCGAATTGCGATTCCTATGCTGCTGTGCCCCGCCTTACTCCGACGAGGACACATTTTTTGATTAGAAATCCTGTGGGGTTGGCCTGGTTCCAGCGGGCCAACTCGGTGGACGTGAACTATTCAGACTATAGCTATCGATGAACCGACTTCTCCCCCTCAGTTTTCTGGCAGTTCTTACCCTGTCGACTAATGCCTGCACCAACAACAGCATAGAAATGAGTGGCGTTCCCGGATGGATGATAAATGGTGCCAAGATTGATTTTGAACCCATTGCATTGGCGCCGGACCCCAGCCTGCTCGACTTCAAGAGTGAGTCCGGCCCGGTGAAGTTTTCCATGCTCACCAACGTTCGCGATTACACTCCCGCCCCCAAAAAAGAGCGCAAAAAGGCTAAAGAGGTCGAATACGAGCGCGGTCGTGATTATCGCGTCAAACAGCTCTTTCGCTAATCTTCCACCGTTCTGAGCGGCGGAATTTGCGCGCAATCGGCCGGTCGCTCATCAACTCAGCCGCGGTTGATCGCTCGTCGCTAAAACTTCTGACCCCGCGGGTTGAGATCCGGATCTCGGCAATCAAGCCCAAGCCGAAGAATTAAACCCGTGAGTGGCTTCAAGCACCTGGGGGAACTTGGGGAAGGTAACCTTAAAAATTACAAGACCTCGAAAAAACAGACACTGCGTCGATTACAATTCGATTTTCCCGTTGTTTCCCGGAAAGTCAGGCTATCCTGTCCTACCTTTCTTCCCATGTCAGACTACTCTCAGTTTGAAACACTGATCCCGGTGCGCCCAGACGACATCGACATGAATCAGCACGTACACAATTCGCGTTACTACGACTATGTCCTCGCGGCTAGATACGATCAGATGGAACGCTGCTACGGCATGTCGATGAAAGCCTTCGTTGAGCGAGGATTTAGTTGGTTTGTGAGGTCTGCCTACATCGAGCACAAGCGACCACTTCATCTCGGTGACGTTGCCGTGGTGAATACCTGTATCGAGGAGATACGATCCCGGGGCGTCAAGGTTTGGTTCAAAATTCGCAAGCAATCCGACAACAAAATCGCGGCTCAGGGCTGGTTTGACTACGCTATGGTCTCAGCTGCAACAGGAAGGCCCGAGCTCATTCCTGATGATATTGTCGAGAAGTATTCTATCTAACAAATCCCTTATATGACACAGGAAGAAGCTATCCAAAAAATAGAAGACGCTTGTAAAGTGATCTCCCTTGAAATGATGAAACTCACACCAAACGCGCGCTATATAACAGACGAAGAAATAGCCGGTGATATAATGAAGGCTTCCTACCAACTCACCATAGAGCTCGAAGTGATCAAAAAGAAGCTCATCAAACTCAAGGGACGGGACGACTCGAGCTTGCTGTGAATAAAAGCTTGAAACCGACACCAGAACGCGGTGACAGCCCTATAACCAAACTTTACGGCTGCAACTTCGAGAGAATCATCTCGGTGACCTGCTTAGGGTTGGCCTTACCTCGTGAAAGTTTCATAACTTGGCCGGTGAGAAAGTTAGCGGCCTTATCATTTCCCTCAGCCACCTCAGCGGCTGGTCCGGGATTGGCCGAAATGGCTTCGTCAATAAAACCTTCGACCGCTCCGGAATCGGCAGGTTCGAATCCTTTTTCCTTAATAATGGCGACAGGATCTTTGTCGGGATTATCAAAAAGATAAGCAAAAACTTCCTTAGCCTGACTGTTGGAGATTTGACCAGATTCAATCAAGCCAACCAGCCTGCCGATCTTGTCCGCCTCAACAGGGCACTCTCCAATCGAAATTTCCCGACCATTCAACTCGGCAAGCAAGTTGTTAATCACCCAGTTGGCAACTTTCTTCGGAGATGATGCCTCTTGGGTGGCTTTTTCGTAAAAGTCAGCGAGAACTTGCTCCGAAGCGAGAACGGAAGCGTCGTAGTGAGTGATCTGGTAGTCCTTTTCGAATCGTTCGACTTTCTGGTGAGGAAGCTCAGGTAGGTTTTTCCGAACTTTGGTGAGAATCTCAGAAGTC
Source organism: Akkermansiaceae bacterium UBA1506 (assembly GCA_002323995.1). Classification (GTDB taxonomy): domain Bacteria; phylum Verrucomicrobiota; class Verrucomicrobiia; order Verrucomicrobiales; family DEV007; genus Arctic95D-9. The sequence goes on from DCQY01000030.1 coordinate 22,084, forward strand.
CTTACAGGGAGTAAGTCAGGGTCGGGAAAGTAGCGATAGTCATGCGCATCTTCCTTAGTCCGCATGATTTCAGTTTGGCCTAATTCATCGTTCCAACGCCAAGTAGCTTGGATTATCGTATTTCCAGCTTCAAGTTCCTCGACCTGTCGATCGACTTCATAGTGCAGTGAACGACGCACAGCAGAGACGGAATTAAGGTTCTTCAACTCGATCTTCGTACCCAGTTCCTCCTCGTCTTTTGGACGAACGGAAATATTCACATCGCACCGCATCTGACCTTTTTCCATATCAGCGTCTGAGACACCACTATAGACAAGGATCTGGCGAAGAGAATTGAGGTAGGCAACCGCCTCCTCAGCTGAATCAATATCAGGCTCTGATACGATCTCCATCAGCGGCGTCCCGGCGCGGTTGAAATCGATCGTAGTGTAGGTCGAATGGTGAGTCGACTTGGCCACATCCTCCTCAAGGTGAATGCGTGTCAATTCGACCACTTTCCCCGGATTCTCAATGTTCTTCTGATGATCCTTAGGGTAGGCCAATTCGTAGAGTGGAACGCCACCTCCGAGGCAGAGCGGCAGATCAAACTGGGAAATCTGGTAGTTCTTCGGCATGTCGGGATAGAAATAATTTTTACGATCCCACTTAACGATCTCGGGAGTGCTACAACCAAGCAGTTGACCAGTTAGAACAGTGCTCTCGATCGCACCTCCATTCAGCACCGGAAGGGCACCCGGTAAACCAAGGCAGGTCGGACAAGTCAAAGTATTGGGAGGTTCACCAAACTTTACAGGGCAGGTGCAGAACATCTTACTCTCTGTCTTGAGTTGTACGTGGACTTCAAGTCCGATCGTCACGATGTAGTTTGGGTTCCCCATATATTACAAATTCGGTTGTTCGACGCCGATAGACGCTGGAATCAACGAATCGACAAATCCTTCCAGATATCCGCGCAATTGCAACTCTCTCAACTGCTCACCAACGCCACCTTTGAGCACAGACTGCCTAACCTTTCGATGGAAGACGAGACCGAGCCGATCCTGAGTTCTCAGCATTTCCGCCACAGAGGGATCTTGCGAAATGTCCCAGAACCTCCCCGCACGAGCCAGGGCGATGATATTTCGATCTTGAATGAAGTAACCGCGAAGACTCGGCGCAGGCGCCACCATCACCAAAGCGGCTGCATTTCTATACTCCCGATTGCTAAACGGATCTATCCGATCCAGCAGACCTGCAACAAAGGGAATTGATTCGATCTTGTCACGCCAACCAACAGATCGTGGATACGCTGGAATATTTCCTCCCATTTCCACGACTTGCTCTCGAGCTAGGGAAGCTGTGTAATTCAACTCTTCAACCGTCGCGGCGATGCGAAATCCGCTAAAGAGAAAAATAGCACCAATCACCACGGAGAACTGGGACAGACAGCCCCCCATGAAACCTCCCAGCCACCTTCTCTTATTATCGTTGTCTCGCAGCAGTCGGAGTATAAGCAACTTTGCTATGAATCGAGCAAAGAGCAATACAGGGATAAGCCCTACGCTGAAAAACGTGAGGGTCATTGGCCAGCTTATCCCAATCACTTCGGAATTACCTTTTATCGTAATCAACAAATTGAGACAAAAAACGCCTATCACCAAAGTTGCGAGCAAGCCCAGTCCTGAGGTCAGGATTGGAACGACCCCTCGGGTTGTAGCGAAGATAAATGATGTCACCGCGAACAACGCGACCAGAAGGATGGGCAGGTAGTCGGTCATTCACCCACAGTGGAATCGCCGCACAATGCTCGCTGCCGCAACATGTGGTCTACCAGCACCAGTGCCGCCATGGCCTCGACCATGGGGACCGCCCGCGGCAAAACGCAGGCATCGTGGCGCCCGCGTCCTTTCAACTCAGTTTCTTCAAGGTCGGTCGAAATCGTCTCCTGTTCGGTCATGATAGTCGCTGTTGGCTTAAAGGCGACGCGGAAAACGATATCTTCGCCATTAGAAATCCCCCCTTGAACGCCGCCGGATCGATTACTCGTTGTGCGAACTTTACCGTCTACCATTCGAAATGGATCATTGTGCTCTCGACCGGTCATCTCCGTACCGGAAAACCCGGAGCCTACTTCAAATCCTTTTGTGGCTGGAAGACTCAGCATCCCCTTGGCAAGGTCGGCCTCTAGACGATCAAACACCGGCATTCCAAGACCGACCGGGACATTTCGAATCACACATCCGACCGTCCCACCGACGGAGTTGCCATCAGAACGAACTTCTTTGATCAAGTCGATCATGCGATCGACTGAATCCGGATCACCGGTGCGAACAATATTAGACTCGATTATCTCGCGAGTCACCTTAGAGGTATCAACCTTTGCCTTGACGGTGCCGATGGATTCGACGAAGGGCAGAATCTCAAGGTCTGGCGCAAAACACTCTTTGATGACCTTTTTGGCGATAGCTGCTGCCGCCACGCGACCGATTGTTTCCCGCGCGCTGGAACGCCCACCACCTTGCCAATTGCGGACTCCATATTTGGCCTGGTATGTGTAGTCGGCGTGAGAGGGACGAAATTTTTCGCTCATCTCAGAGTAAGCTTCTGGGCGGTGATCCTTGTTCCTCACGAGAATGCCAATGGGCGTGCCAAGCGTGAGTCCGTCAAAGGTTCCCGAGAGAATCTCGGCTTGGTCGGCTTCGTTTCGAGGCGTTGTTACCTCGCTTTGGCCGGGACGACGACGGTCGAGGTCGATCTGGATGTCTCCCTCCGTCAACGGGACCCGCGGAGGACATCCGTCCACCACCACGCCGACGCCACCACCGTGAGATTCTCCCCACGTGGATATTCTAAAAAGTTGGCCGAAATTCGATCCCATTGAGCTGATAAATTAGACTTCTCAAATTGAACGGGTTTCAGAGTGACAGTCAACTGACTTCCGACGCTCTGTCCGTCCTGTTCGGGGAAGGAGATGTTTCCCCGTCACTTGTGAATGCGTGCCAACTCCCTTTCTACCTCGCGATTGTGTGCCGCCCGCTTGAGGTCGTCACGCTTGTCACGCTGATCTTTTCCTTTACCGATCCCTATCTCGACTTTGACACGACCATTCTTCCAATAGAGGCGAAGCGGCACGAGGGTCGCCCCTTTTTGATCAGTTAACACCGCCATGCGGCGTATCTCCTTCTTGTGAAGTAAGAGACGACGATGGCGCAGCGGAACGTGAAATTCATGACTGGCTTGCTCATAGGGCCGGATATCGCACTGATAAAGCCAGACCTGCCCCTTGTCGACGCGGGCAAAGGATTCGCCAATATTCACCTTTCCGGCACGGATCGACTTAACCTCAGTACCTCTCAATTCGATACCAGCTTCGTACTTTTCGGAAATATGGAAATCCCGTCGGGCTTTCCGGTTGGTCGCAATATCACTCATGCTTGTGACCCAGTCGGCGCGCTCGCTGCCGACTCGGTGCTGTATAATGTCGCTGATTCAGGCCGACAGGCAAGAGCCGTCCCCAAAAAGAAAATCACCCGAATTTGGTAATACTACCTCAAAAGGAGCCAAAATAACAGCAACGCACCGATCGAGGCCCATCCAGCCAGATGAAAAAATACCCCGGTGCCGCTTTCGCGACACCGGGGCCCTCCTCCTTTTAAGATCGAGCGGAATTCCAAAGACGAAATCAAAACCCCGCTCTCACTTGTATTGTGTTTTAACTGATTAAAGACAAAGGCGACAAGGAAAAACCGGCCTTTATTTCCCCCTTTTCCTAGAGAACTAGTCCAATTCTTTGATACGGATATTTCTCCACGAGACATCGAATGGTCCCGTGTTCTTCTTTACGCCGTGCACTTGGAGACCGATATGGCCCTTTGGATGGGTCTTGTAGATCGCCTCATCTGAGAGGTCTGCCACTGCATTTCCGTTCACAAAAGTCTGAATTCTAATACCGTCAGCAACGATCCGGATTTTGTTCCACTTCCCGTTTTTCATGAAATCGTGGGCTGCCCCATCACCTGGCTCCTTCGAAATCCAACCGCGCCCAGTGGCCTCACCGTAAATGTAAGCCGACTGACCCGGTGACGCTTCGAGTTCCACTTGGGGGCCGTGAAAACGATTGAGGTCCTTGGCTGGCTTACCACCCTTGCCGGTGTTTTTAAGATCCTCCTCAGTCTTTTCGCGGGAGCGAATCTGACAACCGGAGTTTAGCTTGTCGTGGACCTTCACCTCAAATTCGAGTTCGAAATCACCATATTCTTTCTCGCTCATTAGGAAGGTGTTGGGACTACCTTCAACCGTTTCACCAAGAATAGTACCTTCTACAACCGTATAATTGGCCGATCCCAGCGTAGATTTTTTCCACCCCTTGAGAGTCTTGCCGTCGAAGAGATCAACCCATTCACCAGTAAATGCAGTTTGAGCCACCAGCAGTGATAAGCTGGCAGTAATAATAGTCAGATAAGAATTTGGAGTTTTCATTTTTAGAATTCAGCTTATCGGAAGCCTCCCTGCTGTCGACGCCCTGATTGCGCCGTAATTTCAACCCCTTCGTTTCCAAATACTGGTCTGCGAAGTGCTGAGTTGGAGCTTCCGCTTGTGCTCGCGAATCAGGAAGGGTAATTCATGAACGCGCTGAAACTCGAAGGTTTCTGAAAGGTGTTCTTTTAAATAATCTAGCGTCGTTCCTCGAGGCAAATTTTCACGTGGCGTGTATTCTTCCATCCAAGTCGCCGGAGTCGCAATAATCAACGTGCCTTCTTCTGTAACCAACTCAGGTAGCCTGTTAAGAAATTTTAGTGGCTCAGTTAGTCTACAAAGAAGGTTTGCTGCATGAACCAGATTAAACCGTCCGAGATCCTCGCGGAGGTTCATCGCATCACCCTGCTCGAAGGACACGCGGTCAAGCTTCACTTCGCCCGTCAAATTTACCCGAAGAGACTCTGGTAGATGCATCTCATTGTAGCGTCTATAAACAATCTTTTTACCTTGGCGGATCTCTTCAGCGACATCGATAAATGATTGTGAGAAGTCAATCCCGATGACTTCCGAGGCCAGTTTTGTCAATTCAAAGGAGGAACGACCCACGGCACAGCCAATATCCAAAGCCCGTCCAACAGGCCCGTCAATCCCGCCAGCTTCCACGGTCGCCACCGGAAATTCGAGACAGCCCGGCGGCAATTTCGAAGAATCAAAAGCAACGTCGCCTAGGACCTCCTCCGCTGAACCAAAGTGAAATAACAGATACCAATCGCGCAGAATGTCGCTCTCGTAACTCATAATAGTGCAGCCGAGGCAATTCCTCAGCTCTCTCAATACGTCAGCAAGGCTTCGACACGAACATCAGAATCGAAATTCTCTCTTCCTCCAAGAAACTCGAGCTCGATCAGAAAACTGACACAAACAATTTGGCCTCCGAGATCTTTGATCAGCTTTACTGCCGCGCCCGCTGTGCCCCCGGTCGCAAGTAAATCATCCACCAAGATTACCCTCTCACCTTCACGAACGGCATCCTTGTGAATTTCCACATGAGCTTCGCCATACTCAAGCGAATAAGCCACTCCAGAAGTCTCTCCGGGAAGTTTGCCTTTCTTTCTTATCGGAATAAAACCTGCCCCGATTCGATCAGCCAGGGCTGCCCCGAAGATAAATCCCCGAGCATCAATCCCGATCACCTTGTCTACCTCAGAGCCTTCAAGTGTCTCTTGAAACATTTCGGTCGTAAGCCTCAGCAACTCACCATCGGCTAATAACGGGGTGATATCTTTAAAAACAATTCCCGGCTTAGGGAAGTCATGGACTTCGCGAATAGCCCCTTCAAGTCGGTCGATAGATTTCTTGTTCACAAAAGTAGATTCCACAGGCAGCCCGCTTAGGTCAAGAACAGGAACATCAAGATGATTTAATGAATTGAGACGGCAGGCAACCAATCTCTGTCTGGAACGCTTTTGTGAAGTGACTGAGGCTCTCGTAACCAACGCGCGAGGCGACCTTGCTGACACTCTGCTCCCCGCTCTCAAAAAGGCAGGCTGCAAGATTGATACGGGAACGGCGAAGATACTGATTAATGGTTACTCCAGTCACACGGCTGAAGGAACGACTGAGGTAACTAGCACTGCAGCCTACCTCACCTGCAAGGTCGGAAAGGTCAAGCGTGTCATCGGGACGCCCTCTTAAAATCCGCTTAACCTGATTGATGCGTTTTAGCGATTTGCCTAACTGCTCGAGACTGCCGCCTTTCTCCACCAGCCCCCCTTGTCGAAAACAAGTTTGTGAGAGTAAAAGTCGGATTTGTCCTTCAAACCAGAAAGAGCCTGCTGCCATTGCGGTTGGCACCTCCTGCAATTCGGGAACAATGCGGCTGAAAAGGGCAAACGGAGCCATGAGAGAGCAACCTCTAGTTTGCTCGCTTACATCTGCCAGAGACGCAACTAGATCAGGAATAAGCTCAGAAGCGAATGGCTGCACAAGACTCTTAAAAACTTCGCGGGAAAAAGCCACGATGGTAGCGTCGCCTCCATCCTCCATGGTCACAGAGACCTTTTGGCTCCGGGTAATTATCGCGCTAGCGGAAAGTTCACAGATTTTATTAGCTTCCCAGGAGACAGAGCCCTCAGTTACGACAACGATCGATACCATTTCGGCTGGCACCTCAATTGCGGTCCCCGATTCCTCCCCCTCCATTACAATTGCCCAGATCGGCGAACGGGCGGGATCTCCAAAAAGAACCTTACAATTCATAGAAGCCTAAATTAATCGCTAGCGAATGAGGTAGGAATCGATAATTGCGGCGATTTCCTCGTATGAGGGAGTTTCTATTTCTTTCTCTCCAATCGCTTTCGCGACTTCACCGAGAGCCATCATCATCGGCTTACGATCGACAGCCTTAGCAGTCGAGTAGCTGTCACTTTTTTTCTCAAGTTCATCCCAAAAAGCGGAGACAAGAGCCCAGAAATCTTTGGTTTCTTTCCAATATTCAGAGACCCGCTCGCAGGTTGGCTCATCAATGCGATCGTAGAAGTTAAGCCCCTTTTCCCATGCCAAATACTTCTCCACCTTTCCATCGTCCCCAAGGACAAGTTTGAGATTGTCCTGATCGTGAACCCAACCATGGGGAGTTAAGGCGTGCACATTGACAGCCCGCAAAATATCATAGTCGTCTCGTTTCGTGTGCTCCCGTCGCGGCAGCGGACGATTGGTGGGTCCAGATTCCCAGCGAGAAAAATCCCCGTCATGTTTCCAAACTCCGAAGCTCTCGTAGCGCGGACTGTCATCTACCTGCGTCACCATTTGGCTCCAAGTTCCGGAGGCTTCTTCCTCTGAGATTTTACGGACTTTCCAAGAATTGTTCCCCTGGAACTCAACGATGCGAGTGTCTTCCCAGGTCCAAATCTGCTTCCAGTGTTTAATCACCCTGTTTCCTACTCGGAGAATGTGCTGGAGCACGATGCGATCTCCAGTGTCTTCAACCACTAGGACCGACTCAAAGGCATCCTCATAATACGCCTTTTTGATTTTGTAATCGTCCTGTAGGGAGACCTTTTCTTCGAATTGGAAAATCACCTCAAACTCACCTGCCATCCTTAAGATCGCTCCGCGGTCCGCTTCAGGTGGTTCAGCTGAATTACCAACTGGTGTGAAATAAATTAGAGTGATTGATATCAAGCATATAAAGACTTTAAAGGGTATAGGGTAAGTGCGTATTGTCATTGCTGAGGAAGACTAAGAACGGTTCTAACTAGCTTTAGCGCCCATTTGTCGGAGAAATGGTGTATCCTTATTTGATACTGAATCTCAATTGCAGCAATGATGCAGCATGAAGAGCTTCATGCAAATAAAAACGTGGCGGGGTCTCCTCACCTATCCATTCCTTGCCACCTTAACTTCCCTTTCATTGGCCCAAGACCAGTCAGGGGAAGCCAACCAAGACGATTCCACAGGCGTCCCTTCGATGGGAGAACTTGAAACGTCCGTCGTCGAGGGTGGTTTGAATCCCTTCGCTGTTGATCCGGTGCCGCTGCCGGATCCGGTGATCATTAACCAAACTGTCGAAACCGCGACTCGTGTTGAGACGGCAATCAAAGACACTTCGGTTGCGATTGGGGTGATTACTCAAGACGAAATTTCACGATTAGCTCCTCTCTCTTTTGATGATCTTACTCGGTCCCAACCTAACGTCGAATTTCTCGGAGGTCCCCGCTACCTTGGAGAGCAACTCGTTATTCGTGGCGAAAGCGGCAACGCAGTGACTGTTCGCATCGACGATGCCAGACAGAACTATGTCTCAGGGCACGCAGGTCAGCGCTTCTTTGTTGAGACCGACTTCCTCGACACGGTCGAAATTCTGCGGGGAGCCGGTAGTTTTCTCTACGGAAGTGGGTCCGCCGGGGTCGTAAATATTTCTACCTTGGACCCCACGGATATCGCACTAGAAGAAGGCAGTGTAGGTCTGCGGATGCGAAATACCTTTCACACGAATTCTGATGAATGGGCCAACAGTATCATTGGTGCGGGCGTAGGAGAAAAAGTCCAGTTCCTCGCCGGCTACTCCGACCGCTCCGGAAATGACATCCGACTTGGCGATGGAACGGACCTTGCCTCATCCTCTATCGATCGTGAAAGCGCTCTCGGAAAGTTTGTTATCACCCCAAACGATGAGCACCGTTTTGAATTTGCGGTCAACGACTACACCTCCGTCGATCGAGGTGGGGCCAACCCTCAGGCGCTAGCCGTGGGGACGACTTCAAACGCGCTGGTGGATCGCACAATCAACTACACCCAGTGGACAGGTGACTGGAACTGGAATCCGATTGATAACGACGCTATCGATCTCAAAGCCACTTTCTACTACAACACCACCAAGCAGACGCGGAACTATGCCGCCACAACGGGTAGCAACGTGGGACGCTCCAATATTCACGAGCTCGATGTCTACGGTCTTGATATTTCGAATCGCAACATAGTCTACCTCGGCAACCGCGAACACGAACTCATTTACGGTCTCGACTTTTACCACGAAAAACAGGATGGCACCGAAACCAGAGCCACATTTTTCGTGCCCGGTGCGCCCGGTAACTCCTCGGGCCGACCCGATGCTGAAGCGGATAATGTCGGTATCTACGCGACTGATCGGGTTGAGTTGAGTGATTCGCTGACTCTATCCGCCGGACTTCGATACGATACTTATAGCAACGAGAAAATCGTCGGGAATATAACGAATCATAGCGACGGAGCTCTTTCACCACATATCAGCTTTGATTACGAGATAAGTGAAAATCTCACCGTATTCGGTCAATATTCAAAAGGGTTTACCGCTCCAACTTTGAACGACCTCTACCAAGACGGAAGTCACTTTGGGGTTGTTCCAAGCGGCACCCTTCCCTTTTTTCAATCGATTCGTGATCCACTACCAGCAACGGGAGATCCACCCATTTTTACTCCGATTGGAAGCCCTCTCCCCGAGTCAGGACTAACCAACATTAACTATTTCGAGGAGGTATTCATTACAAACCCCAATCTAAAACCTGAAGAGAGTGATAATTTCGAACTGGGAATTCATTTCGAAGAGGAGGATTTCTACGGAGGGCAACTTTCGGCCCGCTTTACCGGCTTCTACAAACGCGGAAAAAATACCTTTGACAGTGAAGTCGTCAGTTCTACGACCACAGGAGGATTCGCAGGGTTTGCTAATCCGCAGAATGTCCAAGCGATTAATATCCCGCAGTTTGGTCCAGGGCCTGGCCCACCCGTTCCGATCGGCTTCCTCACGCCTTTCAGCGGCTTAATTTTCGACGGTCAGCTCGAGCAGGCCTTCCGCCAAACTGTCAATCGCAGTGAAACTGAGATCTACGGCTTCGAATTCACCGTCGATTATGATCGCGACTTTTGGTTTGCTAATATGTCTCTTGGCATGCTTCGCGGCCAAGACCTCACCACCGGACTGGCCCTTAACTCCATCACCGGGGATCAATTGTCGACAACCATTGGCATCCGTCCTTTAGAGTCCCTTGAAATCGGGGTTTACGGCATCTGGAATGGAGGGCGCGAGGATCTTGTCACTGGTTCACTCTCACAGACAGCTTCCTACGATATTTACGGAGCCTTCGTCGGTCTTCAGATCAGCGAGAATTGGCTGCTCCGCGCCGGGGTTGACAATGCTTTCGATCAGGATTACCAGCGCACGAACACCACACTTAGCGAGCCTGGCCGTAATGTATTTATTTCGTCGACGTTGCACTTCTGATTCAGATAACTGACTCAGACAACTTCGTTCGATAATTTTTCCCACAGCGGTTTCTGGGGCAAAGCTTGTCCTGTGAAACTGCAGGGTAAAACTGCAGTCATTACCAAAGGTGCCCAAGGGATCGGTATTGGCTGCGCTATCGAACTGGCCCGCGAAGGAGCCGAGATAGCTCTGGTAGATCGACCAGGATACAAAAACCGTCCAAGGCTCTTGCGACTTTAAAGCTAATCGGCCGCCCGATAGCGACTATGTCACCCCTACTATTTGGCCGGTCG
>DCQY01000030.1:32777-48917 GCA_002323995.1 Akkermansiaceae bacterium UBA1506
CGAAGGAGCCGGGATAGCCCTGGGAGATCGACCAGGATACAAAAACTGTCCATGGCCCTTGCGACTTTCGAGCTAATCGGCAAAACAGCCACCAACTTTTCGTCGCCTGATAGCGACTAAATCACCCCTACTATTTGGCCGGTCGACGGTGGCCAACGTTTCGAGCATTGCCGGGACATTCCCGAAGAAACTGCTCAAGCCGGTCGACTACGGTCTTTCTTCCGAAACCTAATGTAACGGTTACAGTTGAAGGAACTCCCTGAGCGTAGTATTGAAAATTGAACGGCGTTCCGAAACGACAATCTAAAGAATCACCCTTTTATGTTCGCCAAGCTATTGCTCCTGTTCATCCTAGTCCCAATCTTGGAACTAGCGATCTTCATTGCGCTCGGTGACAAGATTGGGCTTGCCCCCACTCTGGGTATTATCGTCCTTACCGCAATTCTCGGAGCTTACCTGACTAAATCTCAGGGAATCAAAGCCCTCAATAAATATCAGCAGGCCCTCGCGCAGGGAAAACTTCCTCACGATGAAGTCATGGACGGTCTCATGATCCTCATCGCAGGAGCCGTTCTTCTCACCCCGGGATTCCTCACCGACGCAATTGGTTTCAGTTTGCTAATTCCGCCGTTCAGGAGAGTCATCAAAGCGATAATCAAAGATCGGCTTAGGGAAAGAGCCAACGTGGTCTCCCAGAACGTTAATGCAGCGACGCGGCCCTTCACTCAGGAGGCTCCGGCACGATCTGACAGCCCCAAGGTGATTAATGTGGAGGTAGAAGTGGTTGATGATCACCCAGATCAGAGCTGAATCAGAACTGATTTCTAAGCGGTTGCTTGCCGACCGCTTAGACCGCGAAAACGTCCTCGCCTCACCTCCCAAACCATGGCAGTCTACTTCTTGCTGTGAGTTTCCTCTTTCCGCTCTATTTGCTCGGTGCCGCCGCTCTTGCGGTGCCGATACTACTTCACCTTCGCCGTCGCCCTCCGAAGGAACACATCCCTTTCAGCTCCCACATGTTTTTGGAGCAAACTCCGGAAAAATTAACGCGCCGTAGCAGGGTGGAACGGTGGCTTCTCCTCGCATTGAGGTGTCTTGCTTTACTTCTACTCGCCTTTGCTTTCGGTCGACCTTTCCTTAATACCATTCCTGTGGCCATTGCTGCCAATCCGCTCGAGCGCAAAATAATCCTCGTTGATCGTAGCGCCTCGATGAAACGAGAAGACCTTTGGGAGCAGGCCCTTGAGAAAGCCAGAGAGCAACTAAAAGAATCCAATGCCACAACAGAAGTCGCCATCGCGTTCTTCGATAATGAGTTCGAAGAAGTCGCTACGCTAGCGGCATGGGCATCGCTTTCACCCAGTGCGCGAAATTCAGCTTTCAGCGATTTTATTTCAGAACGGCAGACCAAGCCATCATGGCAAACCACTAATCTTGGAACCGCTATGACCCGGGCTGCTGATCTCCTTCTTGCCGCCAACATCGACGATCCCGCCATGACTATGGAGGTGGTCGTTATTAGTGATTTTCAATCTGGTGCCGAACAATCGGCCCTTCAGAACGACGCCTGGCCCGTTGATGTTAAGGTCCACTGCCTGCCGGTCACTCCTGAGAAATCTGGAAACTTCTCTCTCGCTCTTGCCTCAACGCCACCACGTTCCAGCATTGATGACGAGGAGGTTTACCGTGTCAGAATTCAAAACGCCAGCGATTCTGATTTCTCAACTGCCACCGTTGCGTGGAAAGATGCACCGGATACAGCCGTCGAGACCACCGTAGCTCCCGGGAACAGTCGCATCATTCGTACGCCTCCCCGCCCCGCTGCGGCAGTCCGTGGTCTACTTACGATTACGGGAGACCATCATAAATTCGACAATGAAGTCTTCCTCTCACCGGTCCAGGCCCGCCCACTCCGGATCCTCGTGACCGGAGATGCAGAGTTGGAAGAATCAGCCGGAAGCGCGCTCTTCTACCTTAAGCGAGCTCTGCAGCCCACTCCAAATCTCGAACCCATTGTCACAGTACGCTCTCGAATGACTGAACAGGAACTCACCGAAACAGAAGCTGTTGTTGTTATTGATCAATGGAGCGTCGAAGTCGGTCGCCAACTCAAGCAATTCGCCGAGTCAGGTGGTCTCGTGATCGCCCTGCCATCAGCAGAAGCAAGTAGCGACGCCCTAGCAAAAATTGTAGGGGATGATTCCTGGAAACTGAGCGAGGCAGAGGGTCGGGAATTTGCTCTGCTTGGCGATCTCGATTTTGAACATCCAGTCTTAGAACCTTTCGCTCGGGCGAGAATTCGCGACTTCACTAAAATTCGTTTTTGGAAACATCGCAATTTAGTCCTCAACGAAGAGGAAGGAGAAGAAACAAGGATTCTTGCTACCTTCGATGGCGAAAGCCCGGCAATCATCGAGAGACGCGTCGGAGAGGGTTCTGTATTTGCTTTTCTATCAGGTTGGGAACCCAGTGAAAGCCAATTGGCTCTATCATCTAAATTCGTTCCGCTACTTTTCTCAATCTTCGAACACACCGGGTTCAGCATCCGATCTGCTCCAACTTACCTCGTCGGCGAAACCTCCTCCATGGAACCGGGGTTTGAAGAGACTGAAAGAGATGGTGAGCCACATTTCCTCGCGATCAATCTGAATCCAAGAGAAGGCAATACCACACCTTTCGATCCAAATGTCGTGTTCTCTGGATTGGGCATCCCCCTCACCGACAAAAACGCTAATAATTCGTTAAAAAACCTAACAGAAGATCAAATCGACAGACTGGAATCCGAGGCGAAGGAAGGGAAGCAGAAACTCTGGAAATGGATTGTCTTCGCTGCCCTCTTTATTTTGGTGATCGAGTCAATACTTGCCGGGCGTCGCCCCCAACCCGCTAGGGCCCTTCAATCCGCTGCCACGTAACCTCCAGATAAATATGATTGAGAAACTGCTCGCCAGCTGCCTCAAACCCGTTCTCGATGCGGAGGTAGAACTGCGTAAAAAGAGAGTCATCACCTACGTATTTGCCGCAGGACTGCTTTGCATGCTAGCCCTCACCGCGGCAGCTCACTGGGCAGAATTTTGGTCGTGGGGCGCTGTCTTACTTTGTTTTATCGTTCTTGCCGTGGCCGCTGCCGCAGGGCTTTCCAACGCGACTCGACCTGTCGACATCCGAAGCATGGCCAGACAAGTCGAAGAGAAGCACCCTGATCTGCAGGCAGCCCTTCTCGCAGCGATGGACCAGAAGCCCTCTGACACTGGTGAGCTCAGCTTCCTGCAGAAGCGGCTCATGGCTGAAATTAGCGAACACGCGGTGAAGAACAACTGGGTGCGCCAGGTCTCTGAAAAGCGGCTTTCGGGAGCAAACTGGAGCCAATTCATCGCAGCAGGCGCTTTTTGCGCCAGCGTCTGGCTGCTCCTCGAGGCCAATCCTTACAGTCGTCCTGCACCCGAAGAAAAGGGGATCGTAGAAATTGATCCTGAAACTAATCTACCCAAAATTGATATTACAGTAAGGCCCGGTGATATCGAGATTGAAAAGGGCTCGCGTCTCGTTATTGAGGCCACTTTTACAGGTCGCGCTCCTGCATCAGCAATGGTGATGATGAAGACTGGAGAGGAGTTACAGAAGTTCCCCATGAACGCCGGCCTCGACGAGACCGTATTTTCTGCCCTCATCCCCAAAGTCGAAGCGGATGGAGATTATCACATCATTTTTGAAAATGAGCAGTCCGACGACTTCAGAGTGGGAGTATTTGAATATCCACGCCTTACCCAGGCCGACGCGACTATCAATCCACCAACTTACCTAAAGAAAGAACCTCGAGAGGTCATCGATACCCGAAAAATCACGGTTATGGAGGGTTCTAAGGTGGACTGGAAACTCACCCTCAATAAGCCAGTCCACCTCGCCGAACTCTACGGAGAAGATGAAATCAGCATCTTGCTTGAGCCTTCCGAAACTAATCCCTCGGTTTATCTAGCCTCCCACACTCCTGCAAAGAGTCAGCGCTACCGTATTCACCTGATCGACGAGGATGATCGAGTCAACCAACGACCGCCGTGGGTCACCATCAACGTGAAGCAAAACAACCCACCAAAACTAAAGCTGACATTTCCAGGGCGAGACTTTGACGTTTCTGCCGTGCAGGAACTTCCTTTTGAAGCTGAGGTTTGGGATGATGTAGGTGTGGAGAAATCAGGTATTTCTTATCAACTCAGGGACGAAGAAGACTCGATTACCTTGACTGAAGGGCGACTTACCGGGGGCAAAAAGCACCCCTTACTTTCCCTCGTCAGCATCGAGGATCTCAAAGCGAAACCACGCGATCTCATCTCTTATCACTTCTGGGCAGAGGACATCGATAAAAACGGCAAAGTTCGCCGCACGACCAGCGACCTCTTCTTCGCGGAGGTCCGATACTTTGAAGAGATTCTGCGCGAAGGGCAGCCACCGTCTGGTGAGGGGGAGGGAGAAGGAGGTGGTGAATCACAGGAACTTCTCAAGATTCAGAAAGATGTTATTAACGCTTCATGGAAACTCCGTCGAGATCACGATCTCGAACGCCCCTTTGAACGCTACGCGAGCGACGCCGGCGTTGTCCATGAATCCCAGTTGGTCGTCCTCAGGATGATCGATCCGGTAATCGAAGAAACCGAGGACCCTGAGTTAAAGCAGATTTTCATGGATGCCCGGACCCTCATTGAGGAGGCTGCTGAGAAATTTGCCCTCGTCATCACCAGAGAGGATGGCGATCTCATCAATCCAGCTCACCAGGCCGCGCTTAAGGTTTACGCAAAACTAATCGAGGCCAGCTCACGCGAGACTGAAATCGCCATGTCGAAGTCGCAAAGCCAAGGACAATCCCAGGAGAACCAGCCGCGCAATATGAACCTGGAGCTAAAACAAAAAGATCTGAAATACGAAGAAAACACGGTTGCCCAGGAACAGCAGCAAGCGGCAGAACAACAGGAAGACCTGGCCGTACTCACGCGCCTTAAAGAACTCGCACGCCGCCAGGAGGCTATTGCTGAGAAAATAAAGGAACTCGAGGAACATCTTCAAGATGCTAGCGAGGATGAGAGGGAGGAAATCGAAAGACAGCTTAAGAGACTTCAGGAAGAACAGCGTGAGATGCTTCGCGAGCTCGACGATCTCAGCGAACGCATGGATTCTGAACAGAATCGTCCCAACATGGCCGAAGAACGCGAGCAGTTGGAGAACACTCGCGAAAACGTTCAGGAAACGGCGGAGAACCTCGAAGAAGGTAACCTCGCCGCTGCCTCCAATTCAGCAACGCGGGCACAGGAGGAACTGAAACAGATGGAGGAGGAATTCCGCGAGAGAACCTCGCGCCAGTTCTCCGACGAGATGCGCAATTTACGCGAACAGACTAGGACCCTCGCCGAAAACCAGGAAGCACTCAGCAACCAGCTGGAGGAACTTAGCGAAATAGATCCGAATGATCCATTCTCCACCGAAGCGCAAGAACAACGCGGTGAGATGGCTCAAAACTTGAGTGATCAATTGGAGAATTTGAAGACCGTAGTCGAAAAAATTGGCAGCCTCAGCGA
Source organism: Akkermansiaceae bacterium UBA1506 (assembly GCA_002323995.1). GTDB lineage: Bacteria > Verrucomicrobiota > Verrucomicrobiia > Verrucomicrobiales > DEV007 > Arctic95D-9. Next base: position 38,345 of record DCQY01000030.1, read on the forward strand.
ACAATCAGAAGTTTCTGAACCCCTTCTCTCCGATGCTCTCTACGAAGCCTTCCGCAACAGTAAGATGGATGGTATTGAGGAAGCACTGGAGGAAGCCCGAGACTACACTTATTACAACCGCACCGAACAGGCGCGCACTCCTGAGCAAGCTGCCTCCCGTGGCATTGAAAAACTCAACGAAAGCATTGAAGCGGCGGCTGAGAAAATACTTGGGAACGAAGCTGATGCGCTTCGTCTTGCCCGCTCTGAGTTGGATCAATTGATCGACGAAACCCGGAAGGAAGCCGAACGCCTCGGCAAATCGGGGCAGAAGAGCGAAAGTAGCGAAGAGCAAGGCATTGATGAACTAGCTCAAAACGAGCGGGACTCAAGGCAGGAGTATCCTTCTCAGGAAAGCGGGCAAGGGCCGCAGCGAAGCCAAGCCGAGGATGACGGACAGAAACCGTCGAAACAAATGGCCGACGCCAGCCAGCAAGGTGAGGATGAATCGCAGGAATCTGATGAAAATAGATCCGGTCAAGGGCAGCAACGCGGCCAAGAACCCGGCGATAGCCAAAATAACCAACCACCCGGTGAAGGTCGGGAAGGCCCGAGCAGCAGTCAGAATCTCGCCCAAGGGAAGCAAGAGGAACAGCAGGCCGGTCAGTCTCAGCAGGGACAGCAGGCCGGTCAGTCTCAGCAGGGACAACGCAGCATGGCCGATGCTAATTCTGGTCAGCGCGGCAGCGGTAGTGATTTTGAAAGTGACGATCGCGGCAACCGCCTGCCGACTGGTGCCCCCCTTGATGGACAACCACTTTTCTTCGATCGCCCTGACGAGGCTCCCCAACAAGGACCGATCACCGGAGATGACTACGGGAACTGGGCTGACCGTCTCAGTAATATTGAAGAAATGGTTGATCAGGAAGACATCCGCAACGGTATCGCCAAGGTTCTTGACGAGGCTCGAGCCATGCGCATCGACTTCCAGCGCGATAACGAAGCGCCGCAAGCCGGCACCATCAATAAGCGTATTGCAGATCCTCTCGTCGAACTCCGTCAGCGACTCAGTGAAGAAATCGCCAAGCTGAACAAAGAAAATCCCATCGCTCCGATCGATCGCGATCCGGTCCCAAGTGAGTTCCGCGACCTCGTTCGTCGCTACTACGAAGAACTGGGTGCAGGCGAGTAAGCTGCTTATTCTTCTCCGATCACGCACGGAATGCCTTCCTTCTTAATAGTCCCCAGTCATCCACTCGCTACTCTCGCCTTCGCGAACGAGAGTTGGATTTGGGTTGCCATTATTTTCGGAACATCCTCTCTCTTCATCCTGACATTAACTTATCGAAAGTCGCCGCTGAGAGGGGTGCGTAAATTTCTCGCCGCTACCCTAAAACTAATTGGCCTTATTCTCCTCGCACTCATCCTAATTGAACCAGTGGTACTCGATGAGCTTCCAAAGAAAAATGCCAACGAAGTCGCTATTCTCGCCGATAACTCATCGGGGCTCAGAGTCGCGCTCGATCCTAGTAAACCCTCTCCTTCTAGGCAATTAAGCGACGCGCTCGTTGATTCTGAAAGCAGCCTCTATCCTGAGTGGCTCGCTCGGATCGACGATACGTTTCGACTGCAACCGTTCCTCTTCGATAGCAGCCTTCGCCGGGCAGACGAGTTCAGTGAACTCACTTTCACTGAAAACCGGTCTGACCTCGCCACGGCCCTCAGCCGACTAAGTCAACGATTCGATAGACGCCCGCTGGCCGCCGTCATCGCCTTTACCGACGGGAACGCCACCGATTCTGGGGATCTCGACGCCATGCTTGAAGCGTGGTCTAAGAATGAAGTCAAGGCAAGCGTTCCCATCTACCCTGTCATCCTCGGAGATCCCGCTCCTACAGCTCACGACCTTTCGATCAGCCACCTAACCGCCGAGACCACTCAATTCGAAGATGCCTTAGTCACTCTCAATATCGAAGCCACAGCGCGCGGAGATTTTGCCGATCCCGTTGAAATAGTTGCCTCTAACGAGGAGGGTAAGGTGCTGGCAGTTAAAGAAGTTGTCTTTCCTAAGCCACTACCGAATGGCCCGATCTCAAGAACTCTACCGGTTCGCCTGCAGCTCTCTGCGATGCCTCCTGGAGTTTCCTTTCTCAAGGTGACCATTCGACAATCTGCCGATAACCCCTTAAAAGAAGTCACCGAGCTCAATAATGAAAGGCGAATCTCGGTAAATCGCGGAACCGGCCCGTATCGAATACTCTACGTGAGCGGCCGCCCCAACTGGGAATACAAGTTTCTGCGTCGTTCCCTCTCAATGGATTCTGAGATCGAACTTGTTGGTCTCATCCGAATCGCTAAACGCGAACCAAAATTTGAGTGGCGCGGTCGGACTGGAGAAAGCAGTAATCCCCTCTTCCGCGGGTTTCGCAGTGAAATTCCGGAAGAAACTAACCAGTATGACGAACCGGTTCTTGTCCGGTTAAATGTCGGCAATCCGAGCGAACTCAGGGACGGTTTCCCAAAATCTGCCGAAGACCTCTTTAACTCCTACAAAGCTATTGTTATAGACGATCTTGAAGCTGACTTTTTCACGCAGGAGCAACTAGAACTCATCGACCAGTTCGTATCCCGGCGTGGCGGCACCCTCCTTATGCTGGGCGGCCAGGAATCGTTTCAATTGGGCGGATGGAACAACACTCCTGTCGGTCGCGTTCTCCCGGTCTATCTAGACAGGCTTCGCCTGAGCACCCCTTCACTAGAGGCATCCTACAATTTAACGCGAGAGGGCTGGCTCGAGCCATGGATGAGACTTCGATCCAGCAAAGAAGCTGAGACCAATCGCCTCGCCTACATGACGCCATTTTTTGCTGTCAACCAGATCTCAGCGATCAAACCTGGATCCAGCATTCTATCCACCGTCGTAGACAGCGAACGCCGCACCCATCCGGCCATCGTCACACAACGCTATGGCGAAGGTAAATCAGGCGCTGTCACGATCGCAGACTTCTGGCGCTGGGGCATGAAGGATTCAGAACAGCAGGAAAACCTCGCCAGATCCTGGCGTCAATTGGTGCGTTGGTCGGTCAATGAAGTTCCCTCCCGCGTCAGTCTAGAAAAGGAAGAAGTGAATTCTGGTCCACTGCCAGTCACCAAACTATCGGTTCGCGTTCAGACAGAAACCTTTGAACCTCAGGATGACGCTACCGTCTTCCTGACCGTGACTCATCAAGACGGAGAAACTTCCTCCATTTCCGGAGAGCCATCCCTAAAAGAACCGGGGCTCTTTACCGCTGAATACGCATCCAAAAATCCATCCAGCTATCGCATTCATGCGTCCGTGCTAGACGGCGAGGGGAAAGAAATCGGCATCGACGAAACTGCACGAACCACTAATCCAGAAGCCAATGAGTTCGCCCAACTTGGCCCCAACGATCCTATCCTTGAACGGATTGCCTCAGCTACTGGCGGCGAGGTGCTCCAAGTCGACGAATTACAGCGACTCCCTGCCCTTCTTAAAACACTCGACCTACCCGTTTCTGAAGTCCGTCAACGACCGCTCTGGCACACACCTTGGCTATTTTTAATCGCCCTTGCCTGCTTCCTCGGAGAATGGGGGCTCCGTCGCCGAGAGGGTATCCTTTAACTTTAATTTCATGATTCAATTCTTCACAGGGTTCCTCATTTTTATCGCCATCGCATCAACCGCGGCAAAAGCGGATGATAATGAGCTGGAGATCATCGCTATCGTTAGTACGCCTGGCATCGATACCTACAAAACCATCTTCCACAAAGCAGCGAACAAGTGGCGCAAGGCAGCAGCGCTGGGTCACGTATCCATCACTGTGATTGGTCAAGATCCCATTCCGGAAGGAGAGCAAGCCAACGACGCCGAACTTCTCAAACAGGCGATTAAAAACTCCGCTGCCCCTGAACTTTGGATCGTTCTCATCGGGCATGGATCATTCGACGGTCGGGATGCGAAGTTCAATGCACGTGGCCCCGACTTTACCGACAACGAATTTGCCTCATGGCTGGTCAATCGTGAGGGCGATACCGCGGTGATCAATACCACTTCAGCGAGCGGTTCATTTCTCCCGGAACTCTCAGGCCCCAACCGGATCATCATTACCGCCACCCAGAATGAAGGTGAGATCGACTATGCCCGCTTCGGTAACTACTTCCCCGATGCTATTGCAGGAGCTGCCGAAGCCGATCTCGACAATGATAATCAGGTCTCGCTGCTGGAAAGCTTCATTTTTGCTTCCAAGGAAGTCGCACGATTTTACGAGAACGAAGGCCGCATCGCCACCGAGCATGCCCTCATCGACGATAACGGAGACGGCAAAGGGTCCCGAGCTGAATGGTATGAAGGTACCACCGCAACTCGGGTCGTTGCTGATAGTGCAGAGCCTGACGGTGAACTCGCCGGTCAGAAGGTTCTCGTAAAAAATGATTTCGAACGCCGCCTCACTGTTGAGCAGCGGAAGGAACGCGACACCCTAGAGCGACGAGTCAAACAATTACGTCGCCAACGCAATACCCTGGAAGAAGAGGCTTACTACACCGAGTTGGAGTCCCTGCTTCTTCGCCTAGCGAAAATCTACGAGGACGTAGGCGACAGCTAATATTCCCTCTGCCATAATTGGTAGGACGGATGAAATTCACAGAACAACTCAAGCAGCAGTCACGCCTATCCTTAGGTGGGCAATACCTTGCCGTTATCCTGTTCGCTCTACTGATCGCAGGAATGCTTGTCGCCAAAACCGATCCCGCCTGGCTGAGTTGGCTAATAGCCTCATTCGCTGCTGCCGGGTTCGCCGTTACGCTCTCCTGGAATAAAAAAGAGGGACCTAAAGAGTCCGAGGAGGAAGAACTCGCCGAGATTGCCCGCCAGGCCATTCGCAACGAAGCGACGCGCCTTGAGAAAAAACGTCATGAGTTGGAGAAGGTGCTAATCGCCTACGGCGAGTGGATGGAACTCCCCGACTACAAGATGCTTCAAACCATCAACTGGCAGAACGAGGCCCATCAACAGATGGATCACCGCGTTGCCAAGCTGATCGATGATGAAGCCGATCGCATGCTTCAGGTCTACTCATCAGGAGAGTATTGGAAAGACGGCAAGTTTGAGGGGAGAAAGGCCCTACTTGACTTGATCGAGTTCACCGAATCGATTGCCCGCCTTTATCAGCCTGAGTCGGAACGACCCCTACTGGAGCTCAATATGGAGAGCCTGTTGCGCTCTATCAATCGCGCCTCCCTTCAGATCATTCTTTTGCTCGAGGAACTGCCCATCGTTGAAGTCAAAGAAATGAACCTTCGTAAGGTGACCGACAGCGTGCGCAAGGCGAGTAAAGTCTACAAGAAATACGAAGAGCTTCAACCCATCCTCAAACCAGTTCGCTACCTCTGGCAGGGCAGTAAACTCTTTCTAGCCTCGAACCCGTTGCTCGCTGCCGGATGGATTGCCGGATCCGAGGTTCTCTGGAAAGGTGGCAAGGCCATCGGAAAGAAAGCGATGGATGCTTACCTGCTTAGCTTTGTTCGCCAGACGCTGGGTATTATTGCGTGGGAGACCGCCAGCCTTTATGACTCGACCCACCGCTACCGGAATCCCGACTGGCTTTATGGCGTCGAAATCGCCCATCTCCTGAGCCGTTTCGATGCGACTCAGGATGCGCTCCGAGAAGCTTTCCAGGAAATCGAGAGACTCCCTCTCCAGAGCAGCTACGATCGCCTTTTTCTTTATCGCTGTATTGCGCAGAACGTAAGCCCGAAGCCCAAGTATTTTGCGCAGCCGGGGTTACTGACAAACGAATTAAAGCAGCAACTCTACGATCAACTGGATACCTTCTATGAGAAAATAATCTCCGCTAATGTCGCCGTCGACAACGAGGAGACGAGAAAATGGCGCGAAGGTCTCGAGGACCGGTTGGGGATCTAATCCAACATGGCCTCCAAATTCTGAGCAAGCTCTTGGTGATCAGCAACAATAAACACTAACACTACAATAATTTGAAAGCTTCAGGTAATCCCTATTAGTCTAATTAAGTGCACCTTCGGACGCAATCCTCCCGAAATGGCTGAACCAAAGAAACCCTGGGCCTCAGGTAAGGTCCAGGACTCTGTAATTTTGTTTGAACCGCACACGGCGGCCCGGCCATCGGCTTATCACCCTCCAATACCAGCGCTGACAATCTCAGCAAAACTCTGAGGGTCGAGGCTAGCACCACCGACGAGAAAACCATCGATGTCTTCGCGGCCGATCAGGTCCGCCGCGTTGCCAGGCTTCACCGAACCACCATATTGGATGCGGGTTGCAGCAGCGACTTCTTCACGGAAAATCTTGGCAAGAACCGAACGCACGAACGCCTGCGTGTCCTGGGCCTGCTCAGGCGTTGCGGTGACTCCGGTTCCAATGGCCCAGACAGGCTCATAGGCGATGACCACGTCGCCCATCTGCTCAATCGTCACGTCGGCAAGGCTACCCTCGAGTTGAGTCGTGAGAACGCTCTCGAGTTGGCCGCCTTCGCGCTCTTCGAGAGACTCACCAATGCAGAGAATCGGCTTCAAATCAGCCGATAAAGCGGCGTGTACTTTCTTGTTGATGACCGCGTCGTCCTCTCCGTAAAGAGAGCGGCGCTCGCTATGACCAAGAATGACGTATTCCGTGTTGATTTCCTTGAGCATGGCGGCACTGGTCTCACCAGTAAAAGCACCGGACGCCTCGTGTGACATGTTCTGAGCGGAAAGAGCAACAGCCGAGTTTGGTGTGATAAGCTCGGAAGCTTTCGGCATCGCGATGAAAGAGGGAGCAATCACGATATCAACAGCAGTAGCTTCGCTGAAGGTGTTGAGGAAAGGATCGAGGAAGGCTGCCGCCTCGCTAGGCGTCATGTTCATCTTCCAGTTAGCGGCAATGATGTTTTTACGGCTCATATTAGTAGCTTTTTTGTAGTTTAGCGTTTTGAGAGACTTAATCCTGTTCAATATTAATTACTTATCGTCGAGGGCGGCAATTCCGGGTAGTTCTTTACCTTCGAGGAGTTCGAGGGACGCGCCGCCTCCAGTGGACATGTGGTCCATCTTTTCTCCGAATCCGAACTGATTGGCCGCCGTAACGGAATCCCCTCCACCGACGATAGTAATGGCGTCTTCGTTGGCTGAAATAGCAGCACCGACAGCCTTAGTTCCTATATCGAAGCCGCGCTTCTCGAATACACCCATGGGTCCGTTCCAGATCACAGTGCCCGCCTTGGCAATGGCGGCGGAGAATTCTTCAATCGCTTTGTCGCCGATATCGATACCCTCACGGTCAGCAGGAATCGAACCACCCTCTTCCCAAGGAGCAGTCACCTCGGTCGGCATATCGTCGCCGAAGTCTTCGGTATAACGGGTATCAGCTGGGAGCAGAAACTCGGTATTATTCGCTTTGGCGGTCTCGATAATGTCGAGAGCCATCTGACGGGCTTCCGGAGTGTTCTCCACAAAACTCTTACCGACTTCGTATCCCTGAGCGAGACGGAAAGTGGTTCCCATGGCGCCACCGATGATAAAAGCATCTGCCTTGTCCATGAGGCGCTCAAGGATCTTGATCTTATCTGAGACTTTGGCTCCGCCCATGATCACGACGAAAGGACGCTGGGGCTCTTCGAGTTTGGTCACGAGAAACTCGAGTTCTTTCTCGATGAGAAAACCCATCACGCAGGTATCGATGAACTCAGTGACACCAGCAGTAGAAGCGTGGGCACGGTGAGCGGTGCCGAAAGCATCGTTCACATAGATGTCGCCGTGGGCGGCAAGCTGCTTTGAGAACTCGGCATCATTAGCCGTCTCACCTGCGTAGAAACGCACATTCTCGAGCAGAAGAACTTCTCCGTCCTTAAGATCAGCAACCGCGGCTTCAGCATCAGCTCCAACGCAGTCGGCAACGAATTTCACGTTCGCGGGGATCAATTCACCAAGGCGATCAGCAGCGGGTTTCAAAGAGAACGCCGGATTTTTTTCCCCTTTCGGGCGCCCCAGATGAGACATTAGGATAACGCGACCGCCCGCGCTAGTGAGGTGCTCAATCGACGGGATCGCCGCCTTGATGCGAGTGTCGTCAGTGATGTTGCCGTCGTCATCGAGAGGCACGTTAAAATCGACACGCATAAGAGCGCGCTTACCGGCAGGATCGATGTCGCTGATAGAAAGTTTCATTGAGAAAGCTGTGTTGCTATTTGGCATTCAAAAAAAACGCCCGCCAACTGTGCAGTCGGGGGCGCTTCTTTCAAAAGGTTCGTGGTTCGAAAAAGCCTTAGAGGCTACCGCCAACAAGTTCCATGGCGTCGACTGCACGGTTGGAGTAACCCCACTCGTTGTCGTACCAGCCAACAACCTTGACGAAGTTACCCTGGGCCATGGTCGTGTCCGCATCGAGGATACAAGAATGAGGATCGCCCACGATGTCCTTGAGGACGAGAGGATCCTCGCTGTAGTGGAAAATCCCCTTGAGAGGGCCCTCGGCGGCTTCCTTGTAAGCAGCGTTAATTTCTTCAACAGTCGCTTCATTCTTGAGAATGGCGCTGAAGTCAGTCACGGAACCGGTAGGAGTTGGAACGCGGAACGCGCCACCCTGAAGCTTACCATTCAATTCGGGAATCACGAGGCCGATGGCCTTGGCCGCACCCGTACTTGAAGGGATGATGTTCTCAGCAGCGGTGCGAGCGCGGCGGAGATCACTGTGGGGAGCGTCGAGGACTCGCTGGTCACCGGTGTAGGAGTGAATCGTGCTCATGAAGCCCTTCTCAACACCAAAAGTATCGTTGAGGACTTTCACCATGGGTGCGAGACAGTTGGTGGTGCAGGAAGCGTTGGAAATAATGTGGTGCTCTGCTGGATTGTAAAGCTCATGGTTGATACCGATGCAGAAAGTGAGATCGGGCTCCTTCGCAGGAGCAGAAATAATTACTTTTTTAGCACCAGCTTCGATGTGCTTACCAGCACCGGCACGGTCCACGAAGAAACCGGTGGATTCGAGAACAACATCCACTCCCTTATCGCCCCAGCCCAAAGCAGCAGGGTCTCGTTCTGCGGTAGTGATGATCCGATGACCATTCACCGTGATGGACTCATCATCGTAGTCGACGGTGCCGTCGAAACGCCCCTGAGTGGAGTCATACTTGAGCAGGTGCGCTAGCGTTTTGTTGTCAGTCAGATCGTTGATCGCAACGACTTTTTTGAGTTGTTCGTCGGACATGGCGCGCAAAACATTGCGCCCAATCCGTCCAAATCCGTTAATTCCGTAGGTTGCCATATGGTAATACAAACGTGTTTCGTTTAAACGAAGGTCGCCCGGGCATTACTACCTGGGCTGGGGACTCCACCCATTGGCGGCAGTCGCGGCTACCCTAGGGAGGAAAATGCGCCCGTCAAAGGAAAAGCCCATGCCGAAACCGATACATTACGCGATCGAGCTGAACCACTCCATGGATTCGGCCGGCAATCTGAAGGCTTTATCAGACTCCCAACTTGGCATTTGAGCTCCTAGGCAGGAGTATTTTCGCAAAATTTTCTGAACATTTTCTACCCGTCGGTCGTCTATCAAGTTAGGCCGCAAATGGCCTTAAGTCGGTCATTAGCCCGAAAACACGCCACAACTTGAAATTCCCTGTTAGGAGAAGAGCTATTATGAAAGGTTTATTAAAATTTAATAATTCTTAAATTTTGTCTTGCCAGAGAAATTCTCATATTTATAGTCAAGCTGTCTAATTCGACCCGCCATGAAAAAATTGATCGTCGTTGTGAATGACCTCGAGCGCTCCGGCAAATCTGCCCTCACACGCGCTATCTCCCATCACCTCAAGGAGCTCGACCTGCGCCATCTACTTGTTACCTCCAATGAGATGGACATGACGGAAATCTTTGAGGGTGAGTTTTGGGACTTGGAAGACCAATTCGATGTTTCCCAACTCATTTCAGCAATAGATCGACATGAGGCAGTCATTGTTGACGTCCACTCTGGTGCCGCCCGGAACTGGGGCGAGTTCTGCGAACAAGAAGAATTGGAATCTCTTCTCGCCGAACTAGACGCCGAGATGACACTCATTATCCCGAATACCCAAAGTGAACGCTGCAACGAAGAGATCACCGATCTTACCGAAATTTTTGCCGATCAGGCTGACTACATCATTGCTCACCTGGCCGGCGACGGACGCAACGATGTCAAGTGGAAAGGAAGCCCCGCTGAGAAAGCAATTCGATATCTTGGCGCCACTCAGATCAACCTTCCCACTCTTTCTGAAGATCTAAAGACGGCGATCGCGAACACCGAAGTCGATTTTGCCGAGTGCCTCCGCAACCCTGCGGCACTTCCCCGTTTTGCCGAAGTTCAAGTCACTCAGTGGTTGGAGTCCATGGCCGACACCCTTTCGATGGCCCAGGAACACCTCACGCCCGAAGATATTGCTTCGGTTGCCCTCGATTATTGATCATCTTCTTCAACGACCCCGATAAAATAGAGAGATTAAGAGGAAAGGCTCCCCAGGCAACTGGAGAGCTTTTTTGTTTTTCAAGACCGATTGCAGTCTCAGTTTAAAATGGCCTCCAGTCC
>DCQY01000135.1:0-2426 GCA_002323995.1 Akkermansiaceae bacterium UBA1506
AGATTTACCGAGGCTGGTTAAGCAGTTTGGTGAGGGGCCTCTAGAGGCTGCTTCGTTCAGGTAGTTAATGCTGGGAATTTGGCTACGAGAATTGGAGTGGCTCACTCAATCACAAGGTGACCACGATTTCAGGTTAGCTCAAGCCAACTTCTTTTCGGCAGCCTTTGCATCGAGGCCATCGTAAGCGCCAAAGTCGTTAAACCAAATTCTTTTGGCCCATCGATAGACAGGGTGCTTCTCAGGGATTTCTTCGCCGGTGGGCAACCATTGGCTGTTACGTGGGGTCATGGCGTCAAGTTCTGCAATTGCAGTTTTTCTGATTGTTGTATCCGTGGCTCCGTGTTTCACAACGAGTTCCTTAACGAGGTCAGGGCGTTCCAGAACGATGCATCCTCGAGTATGGCTGGCAGCGGTTTCTCGAAAATCTTTCATAAAAGCTGACTGAGTCAGGCTTTTGTATACTGAGCCGTCGCGCACGTTATCGGTCGCAAATTGAATGATAGGGCAGGGTTCAATTGCGCCGGTAGGCGAAATGTGGTGTGAAATGCCGTTAGCCATTGGGCAAAGGGCACGACCTTCGCCATCGTAGTAGGCATCAATAATCCCAAGTGGAAGTTTAGTGCGCATGTTGACAACGAAATCCCGTACTCTGCGCGCCTGATCTGGCGTTAAGGCGAGTCCCTCGTTGGGCTGCGGGCCAACAGGGCGATAGGTGTGATACCAAGCGTAATGAACGCCGCGGTCAATGAGCTTCCTCAACCACTTTTCGGTAAGAAGGTCATCGATGTTGGTCTGACAAAGGCTCGTTGCTACACCGGTAAGCAGCCTATTATTGAGGCAGTTGTCGAGGCCCCTCAGGGTGCGGTTCAAAACATTTTTACCTCCGCGACGTTCGTTCGCAACAATTTCAGTGCCTTCGATCGATATGAGTGGGGTTGCGTTGCCAATCTGGCGAAGCTGCTTGGCCTTCTTTTCTGTGATCATTTGACCATTGGTGAAGACCTGAAAAAAACAATCTGGGTGCTGAGCGAGGAAATCGAGCAGTTCGGGATGCATGAACGGCTCTCCGCCGAGGATGCCGAAGAAAGCATTGCCATGAGACTTGGCGTCAGTGACGACTTTATTGAGTTCCTCGAGATTGAGGCTTTCGCGTGGTTTATCAACGTCGACCCAGCATCCCTGACAGCGCAGATTGCAGCTGTTGAGAATAGAGAGGTAGAGGAAGGGAGGGAAGTAGATCCCTTCTTTCATCCTCTTCTTGTAGAGGTTCACTGAGCGTATGCCCTTGACGCCGAAGTTCCACATGAACTTTCCGAGGTGGCGTTTGTCAGCACTGCGCATGATGCGAGCGGCATACTGGAGAGAGGGAACGATCATGGGAGCATTCGAGCCGGGGCTCGCTATTGAATACGGGGAAAGCAACAAAAAGTCTACGCCAACCGCACAAAAGTAGACCGACCCCAAGTAATTTCACTGCTTTTACGGAGCGTAGATGCGCACCCTCAAAGCAGTTTGAGGGCTGAGTCTACCGAGGCTTCTTCGTGAACAATCGCGCTGATCGCTGCCGCAATTTTGGAGGGCTGGGAGTGCTGAAAAATATTACGGCCAACAGCGGTCCCAATCGCCCCCGCATCCATCGCATTTTTGACCATAGCAAGCAGGGCTGCATCATCATCCATTGCTGAACCACCGAGAACGACTACGGGAACGAAGCAGGATTCGACGATAGCTCGGAAATCGTCGACCGTCCCTTGGGTGGGGTAGGCAGTTTTTACGATGTCAGCACCGAGTTCGGCTGCTGCCCGGACGGTGAAGCTGATGTTTTCGACAGTGTAGTCATCTGGGCGCCCGATACTGAAAGGTAATGCTTCCAAAATGACGGGGATATCGGTTTCCAGACTTTCGCTGATGAGTTCCGCTACCTCCCGGGCGTTGTCGGCCTCGTTCGGGTGGTTTGAGTAAAGCATGTTCATCATCGCGTGCGCGCCGGTATTCAGCGCTTCATCAGCCCCGTAAAGCCTGTAGCTGCCTTCGTCGACGTTCTCTCCGTAGACTGGTTTGTAGCAGTCCGTTCGCAGGCAAACTCCTTTGTCCCCAAACAGATCTGTAGCAGCCTTGGCAACACCAAGGTTCACGACGAATCCATCGACGGCGGGATTGAGATCTTCGATGATCTGAAGAGGGTTCATTTCCGCGACCGGAATGACGCTACCGTGGTCGATCGGGAGAATGACAGTGCGTCCGTCTGACTGGAGAAACTTGGAGAGGTTTGAAGCGCGATCCATGTGAAAACAATGGAGCGTTCGTTTGGAATATTATCAAGCCACCTCGAGAGAAAATTCTCGACCCCCCAGGTGTCGCGGCCTCAGGGAGCGCAAAAGTGGAGCATAGCGGATTTGAACCGCTGACCCCCTGCATGCCATGCA
>DCQY01000135.1:2740-29803 GCA_002323995.1 Akkermansiaceae bacterium UBA1506
GCAGGTGCTCTACCAGCTGAGCTAATGCCCCTTCTGCACTACCCGCCTGACTGGCGGGGCGGCGATCATAGTTTAGAAACGGTTGACGGGCAACCGGAATTTTCATGGTCGTGTCCTAAATCGTAGAGGCGCTAAAGGTTCGAATGAACCGATCCAAATAAGTTGAACAAGTCACCTGAGAGAGATGATGACGACGACCAAAAAGTGTTTTGGTTTCCACACCGTTACTTTTAAATTGCATCGCAGCCACCAGTGAAGCTGGTCCGCCGCTATTCCTTGAACTAGGCGAGACGAATTAGTCGAAAATAGAAACCATTTTGAAAGGCCTCTCGGGGTTGTGTCTGCAAAAGTGATACTGCTATTTTCAAGAGCGCTGTCTGCGATTCAAAACAGTCAATATCCTAGCATCTAGAATTCGAGGTAAAAAGTTAGGCGATTGCCCATGTCAGCTCGAGTTCCATGCCGACAGGCAAGGGGACAACCGGGCCATCGGGTGTCTCATGCGTCATGCATGAGGATGGCGATTTGATCAGTTCGAACGTTTCTTGGGTCGGCTGGAATCCGTAAAAGGAGGGGCCATTACTGCAAAGAAACCGGATAAACGCGTCTCTTCCTTCTTCAGTGAAAAGGTTAGCACCTGCCTCCTCAAACGCCATCGCATAGAGCTGGGGTGCGCAGCCGCCCGTGTAGCATCCGGCTGCACAACCGCACTCCGTTGCTTTGGTGGTGTGCGGAGCGCTGTCAGTTCCGGCGAAAAACTTCGACTGTCCCGGAGTAAGTATGGCTTCGCGCAGCTCTTCGCGGTCACGCTCAAATTTAACCATGGGCAGGCAATAGAGGTGATACTTAAGGCCCTGAATCAAGTGGCCAACGGTGTAGAGAAGATGCTGCGGGGTAATGGTAGCACCGATGTGATCGGGTGCTTTGGCGACAAATTTTGCTGCCGTTGCGGTAGTGATATGCTCGCAAATGATACGAAGATTGGGGTGCTCGTCGAGAATTCTTGGAATGCGATGAGTGTAAAATTCGGACTCAGCTGTTTGCTTCTCGTCAAAATACTCCGCGCCATGCAGGGCGTGTTGTTCTCCGTGAATGCAAAGCGCAATCTCGTTTGCCTCCATCGCTTTGAATACATCGCTGCCAATCCATTCATCCATGGGAATCCCAAAGTCGGCGTTGGTAGTGCCGTGAGGTGGGTAGTACTTGGCTGCCCGCAGAAGGCCGGTGGCGGCTCCTTCGTCGATCATCGAAGGAGTTGTATCAGCAGTAAGATAAAGGGGGGTGATGAGCTGGTCAAAGGCCTCGGCCCCCGCTTCAAGTAATTCATTCCGATACGCCTCAATCGACCATGCGGAGTCAGTCTTTGGTCCTGTCACGCGGGAAACAGGGGGCTTTGTATTCGGCATCGCCAGTGCGCCGGCGCAGCCCATTTGCAAATGATCTGATATATAGATGCCCACATTCTCTCCTTGCCGGAAGTGGGTGTGGAGGTCATACCATTTAGGGATAGTCAGGGAGTGAGCCATTAAGTCGCGTTTTCTTTTCGAAACACACACTGGTTTGGCAATCCTTCAAGAAGAAGTTCCCCGTGATTCGCTAAGATAGAAGAGGTCGGTAGATGAATTTACCTACTGTTTTTTTTCTTTTGCCTTCTGAGTTGATTCCCCGTCGTTTCGGTGAGCTCCCTGCGATAGCGTTCGTATTCCCAGCGTCCAAGGAAAGTGGGGAAATGGGTTCGATAAGCCTTGTCTTCGTGCCAGAAGCGTCGCTCAGGTTGCTCTGGATCAACTCGACCCTCCGGATAGTCCTTGCCGGCGACAGATTCTTCGAGCGAAGCATCAAATGCTTCGTATTTCGCAATCAGTTTCTTGGCGATGTTGGGTTTGGTGTCGATGAGGTTGGTGGTCTCGTTCCGATCTCCGATGAGATCATAAAGCTCATACTCACCTTTCTGACGGATGATCTTATAGCGGTCTCCAGTTAGGACGCCTCGATCAGAGTGACGAAACGGAAGGTAGCCGTTCCTTTTTGTCTGCTTCCTGTCGATTAGAGGTAAGAGGCTAAGGCCGTCTTGTGGCTGCAGGAAGCTGTCGTCGGGAAGGCCAACGATCTCGGCGATGGTCGGGAACATATCAATCGTTCCCGCCGGGAAGTCAGTGATACGGTTTTCGGGAACTCTGGTGGGCCACTCGATAATTCCCGGCACTCTCAAGCCACCTTCATACATCGTGTTCTTGGATCCGCGCAGGCCTCCCATTGTTTCCGGTCCGAACTTTGATAGCCCTCCATTGTCACTCGTGAACCAGAGGAGGGTGTTGTCGGCGATACCAAGTTCGCGAAGGCCTCTGCGTAGAGCCCCAACGCTGCGATCCATAGCGACGATCTCACCATATTGATGCTGGTATTCCTCGGGGAGCTCTGAGAAAGGAGCACGATCCTCATCAGAAGCTTTCATGGGGTCATGAGGAGTGCCATACCATATTACGGTGAAGGTCGGTTTGTTGCCTGCGTTGTCCTCAATGAACTTCAGTGCTTCGTCGACAACAACCTCTGAAGAGTCTCCTTTGAACTCTTCAAATTCACCCATGCGACCAAGCAACGGGTCCATATCAAAAAAGTTGGTGGTGGTGAGCCAGTGCTGAAAACCGAAGGCGCCCGGATGGTGAGAGTCGTCCGCCAGCACGGGAACGCCGGCGCCTCTGAGACCGTTGAGATGCCATTTCCCGAAATGCCCGGTGGCGTAGCCGGCAGAACTTAAAGCCTGAGCGATGGTCTTCTCCTGCAATCGGAGCGGATATCCGTGAGTCTCTACCCCTGTGCGATCGTTGCTGCGCCCAGTCAAAACCGTCGCGCGACTTGGAGAACAGTTGGATGCTCCGGCATAGAAGCGATCAAATCGAAGACCATTGGAAGCCATCGCATCCAAGTGTGGTGTTTTAAGGTGGGGATGACCATTGTAACTGGTCTGGCCCCAACCCTGGTCATCCGCCATGACAAAGACTATGTGAGGGCGTTCGTCAGCAAACGCGTGACTTGAAAATAGGACGGTAAAAAGCAGGAAAATAGACGTTTTCATGGCGTTGATTGAATCGATTTAGAGTGTTATCTCACAATGATGAAGTCCTCGATCTATTTTTTTGGCGCGATTTTTCTGGTGACCGTCCTAACCCAGTATGCTTTAGCCGACCATCACGGGAAGAAAAACAATACCCTCACTGGAAAGGAAAAAGCGGATGGATGGCAACTACTGTTCGATGGAAAGAGCCTCTCTTCGTGGCGCAATTACATGCTCTCCCAAGGTATGGCGGAGGAGGTGAATGAAAAATGGAAGATTGAGGGAGATACTTTTACTTTAACAGGCAAAGGCGGCGGCGATATAATCACGAAGGAGCAGTATGGGGCATTTGAGCTGAAACTCGATTTCAAGATCTCTCCTCAGGGCAATAGTGGGATCATGTTCCATGTGCAGGAAACCGAAGCTAAAGCCTGGCGTACTGGTCCCGAAATTCAGATTCAGGACAATGATCACGGGAAAGATCCTCAGAAAGCCGGATGGCTATATCAGCTTTACAGGTCAGACGTCGATGCGGCAAAGCCTGCTGGCGAATGGAACGCGGTCCACATCATCATAACCCCAGAGAAATGTGTTCACTACATGAACGGCATCAAGTATTTCGAATACGTCAAGGGATCGGACGATTGGAACAGGCGAGTTGCGGCAAGTAAGTTCTCAAAGTATTCGGATTTTGGGAAACCGACCGAGGGCCATATTTGTCTTCAGGACCATGGCAATGTAGTGCACTTTCGAAACGTGAAGGTGCGTCGTCTCGATTAAATTTCCGCAGATAATTAAAGTCATTACTGGTTGGGCTTTGCTTCCGGGGAAAGAGAGGGAGGCGCATTGGCTTTGCCAGGATGTTGGCAGCGAGTTCCATCGAGCAGCATCTCTCAAGAGAGGGTTTGAATCAACGCTGACCAGATAACGTTGCGAGGCGATTGAAGGGTGTGGGTCACCCCCTCCGGTTTTGGTAACTAAAAGTTCATCAGAATCTCGATCGTTCCTCTGGCCACCGATTCGTCACGGTAGCCAGAGAATCTTTGCTATGAAGGCAAGGTCGTCTAACTCTAGGCGCTTGAAAAAACCGCTAAACCCACCTTCACTTAATAATGCGAAGTAATCGATCGAGTCGGTTGCGTTGTCTTGAGTTAAAATGAGAAAGGAACGGCTGGATCAAGCACTGCCTCGCCGCGGATTCTGTGAATCCCGCGAAACGGCAAAGCGGCTCATTTTGGCTGGAGAAGTGAGGGTGGAAGGCATGGACGGATTGCTAAAACCTGGCACTCAGGTTGAAGATGATGCGATGATTTTTGTCAAAAGCCGCCCTAAATTTGTTAGCCGCGGGGGCCTGAAAATTGAGAAGGCTTTGGATGAGTTCGGCATCGATGTGGACGGAATGGTAGTGTTGGATGCTGGAGCTTCGACCGGAGGATTCACTGATTGCGTCCTACAACGGGGGGCTGCTAAGGTTTTCGCTTATGACGTCGGGAAGAACCAGCTGGCTTGGAAAATCCGCAATGATGAGCGCGTTGTCTCCCGCGAAGGAATCAATATTAGATATATGCAGCCGGGTGATATCGGTGAACAAGTCGATCTCGTAGTCATTGATGTGTCATTTATCTCGTTAACTTTGATCTTACCGCCGGTTTTTCAGGTGTTGAAGCCGGACGGAACGGTCATCTGTCTCATCAAGCCCCAGTTCGAGTTGAAAAAAGAGCAAATTGGTAAAGGAGGTATCGTCCGCGAACCTGAATTGCACGAAGAGGCGGTGGAAAAAATTTCTTCTTTCGTTTGCGACGATCTAGGAAAAAGCTGGCATGGCCTGACACAGTCGCCTATCAGTGGTAGTAACGGAAATATCGAATTTCTAGCATGGTTGAAGCACCCCGAGTAGGCATAATTGCCAACCTGTCCAAATCCGGCGCCAAGGATTTGTTGGCGGATTTATTGGCGCGTTTTGAAGCGGCTTCGATCGAAGTGACTCTCGAACAAAAGACGGCTGGGCTTGCCGGTCAATCAGAGGGGCTGAGCTTAGAGGAGTTCATTGAGGTGGTTGATGTGATCGTTGTCCTTGGTGGTGACGGCACTATTCTCTGGCTGCTAAGACAACTGCGAGAGAAAGTGAAACCGGTGGCTGCGATCAATACGGGAACGCTAGGCTTCCTCACTTGTGCAACCGAGGAAGAGAGCGGTACGCTGGTTAGTGCTCTCGCGACGGGCGACTATCAGCGGACCGATCGAATAATTCTTTCAGGTAGCTTTCTTCTCAATGGAGAGAAGAAAGAAGACTTTGTCGCGCTTAATGAAGTGACCTTTTCGAGAGGTGTTGGTGCGCGGGTCATCCACGTGGAAGCCTGGGTAAATGGGCGCATGGCAAATCGTTACACGGGTGATGGCCTCATCGTAGCGACCCCAACAGGCTCCACTGCTTACTCGTTATCTGCTGGCGGGCCACTGGTGCAGCCGGGAGCAGATGTCTTTGTCATCACTCCAATCTGTCCCCACACCCTGGCCGATCGACCACTAGTCGTTGGTGCCGGCAGCCAAGTCTCTCTTAAAGCTCCGGAACAGCGCGATGATTTGGCCCTCTATATCGACGGACGTTTGCTTGCCGAGTTCTCTGAACCTGCTGAAGTTCAGCTGGAGTTGGCGAGTTTTACTCTTCCGCTAATCTCTCTGCCTGACCAAGATTTCTATACCGTCCTGCACCGCAAGATGGGGTGGGCCGGCAGTGCTATTTAGCTAGACGAGGTTGAGGCTCTTTCAGGAACAAGAATTAGAAATCCGTTTTCGACCGGGTATACCCGTTTTAGGTCTCTTGTGATGTAGGCGCCCTCCGGGAATTCGGCTTCAAAGTCCAAAAGTTCGCTACCTGTGGCAAAGTGAAGGGGCTGCTGCGTGACGGGGCAGCGCAGCATTTCAGAGATCTCGTCGGAAAGCCCATGCTGATTCATAGGACTTCAATACTTGGGTCAATTTCCTGCGCCCAAGCCGAGATGCCGCCCCTTACATGGCAGGCATCTGTGAAACCGGAGTCATTGAGCAAACTGAGTGCTTTGGCGCTGCGGCCTCCTGCCTTACAAAGAACGATTGTTTCGGCGCTGGGATCGAGTTCGCCAATTCTCTTTTCAAGCTGGCCCAGCGGGATGACAATAGATTCTCCAATTTTTCCAATTTCAGTCTCGGAGGGCTCGCGCACGTCGAGAAGAGTGAAGGGCTTCGGTTGATCCAAGCGCGTCTTGAGGTGGTGGACATCAATTTCGCGAAGGGCGGGAGTATTCATATCGCAGGCAAACGTGATTTCTGCAAGCTCGCTAATGGTAGGACGATCACCGCATACGGCACAGTCAGGATCACGTCTGAGCTTGATTTCACGAAAGCGAAAAGCCAGGGAATCAAAGTGGAGAAGGCGACCAACCAAGGAGTCTCCAATCCCGAGGATTAACTTGATCGCTTCATTCGCCTGTAAAGAGCCGACGATGCCCGGGAGCACCCCGAGGACTCCACCTTCGGCGCAGCTTGGTATTTGTCCCGGGTCGGGTGGCTCGGGAAAGAGGCAGCGATAGCAGGGGCCACCAAGATGGGGTGCAAAGACCGAAACCTGCCCCTCGAACCTGTAGATGGAGCCGTAAATGTTTGGTTTTCCTGTAAGGGTGCCAAGGTCGTTTGTGAGGTAGCGTGTTGTGAAGTTGTCTGAGCCGTCAATTATAAGATCGTATGGTGCCGAGATTGCTTCGGCGTTTTCGCTGGTTAAAGCTTCGTCATAGGTGGTCACCGTTACTTCGGGATTGATGCGGGAGAGACGTTCTGCCGCCGATTTTGTCTTCAATCTGCCGACATCCTCCGTGTCATGAAGTAACTGGCGTTGGAGATTGGAAAAATCGACCCGATCAAAGTCAACTAGGCCGATCTCGCCTATCCCGGCGGCGGCTAGATACATCGTAACAGGAGATCCCAGTCCTCCTGCTCCGATACAAAGCACTCTGGCGGCTTTGAGGCGTTGTTGGCCTTCTATACCGACGTCTGGTATGGTGAGGTGCCGGGCGTATCTCAGCTTTTCTTCTCTCGATAAGGATTGGTCAGCGTAACGTTCTATAGAGATTAGCGGAGACATGCTCAGAAAGTTTAGAAAACTTAGACAGAAAAATTGGTAGGCTTCGCTCTATTAAACAACGGTAATTGGGCAAAACTCCTAAAAAATACGAAACTCGTTCGATAACAAACACATAATTCCATGAAAAGACACCTTAACCTTTTCTGTGCGGTGGCTGCCCTGACCGGCTTCCTCTCGTTCGGCCCGCAAGATATTCAAGCCGAGACCATTAAATATCCCGAACTTGAAGAGAAGCTTTCAATTGACCGTTCTCCCCTTAAAGCAGGCGGCGCAGCGCCATCAAGCTACGCCCCGGCTCTTGAAAACGTGATGCCTGCTGTTGTTACTATTCTAGCTAACAAGTCCATTCAGCTTACCAACAGCAGCAACCCGATGCAGGAGGAGTTGTTTCGACGGATGTTCCCGAATTTGCCTGATAATTTTTTTGAGCGTTTTGAAGAGGAGCAGGGCGTTCCTGAGAGAAGCGAGGAAGGCCTTGGATCTGGCGTAGTCATTTCACCTGACGGCTACATCTTGACTAATGATCACGTCGTTGGGGACGCCGATACGATCACCGTTTCCCTCTCAACTAGTAACAAAGAGTACGAAGCAACACTCGTAGGGGCTGATCCTCGCACGGACGTGGCATTGATCAAAATTGACGCGGGAGATTTGAAAGCGATTACGATCGGCGATAGCTCGAAGCTTCGCATCGGCGACGTCGCCTTAGCGGTTGGAAACCCACTCGGATTAGAGCAGACTGCTACCGTGGGGATTATCAGTGGTCTTGGACGAAACGAATTGAATATTACCAACGGGGGGTATGAAAATTTCATCCAGACAGATGCAGCCATTAATCGTGGGAACTCCGGCGGTGCTCTCGTTGACGCAAGTGGTCGACTCATTGGAATTAACACAGCGATACAGTCCGGCTTTTCTGGGGGCAACATTGGGATCGGCTTCGCCATCCCTTCCAACATGGCGCTCAACATTGTGCAACGTCTCCTCGATGACGGCGGTGTGGTGAAGCGGGGATTCCTTGGAGTGTTCCTTCGCGAACTGGATGGCAACTACGCAAAAGCCCTCGGTCGAAAAGACGCGTCCGGTGTTCTTGTTACTGAGGTTGGTGCAGATACACCGGCAGAAGATGCGGGGATAAAGCCCGGTGATCTTATTGTAGGTTACAATGGCAGGAAGGTTGAAGATATGCAGACTCTGCGTCTGGATATATCTAACACCAGTCCTGGGAAGGCCGTTGAGTTCGAGTTGATCCGCAACGGCAAAGAGCGTTCGCTTGACGTGGTGCTCGGTGATCTTGACTCCGATAATTCTTTGGCGGGGGTTCAAGGAAATAGGCCTAAGCCGGCTAAACCTGAAGAACTGGTCGAAGGGGTGCGCATCAAGGATCTGGACGAAGAAACTCGCACCGCCCTAAGCCTCGACGACAATGTCCTCGGTGTGATTGTTGAGAGTGTGAAGGACAACGCCCCAGCCGCTGAGGCCGGACTACGTCCTGGGATGGTGATCACTCAGATTGATCAGAAGAATGTCAGCAATGTTTCTGAGGCTTACGACATTCTTGAGGACTTTGCTTCTGATGTGCTTCTTCTTCAGGTGTATGCGGCAGGTCGGCGGGATATCCTAGCCGTCCCCCTAACTGAATAGCCATGAAATCCAATTGTGTCGTTTGATTCCGACCACGATCCCGGAATCGACTGCTCCGGGGAGCTCTGCGTAGCACCTCCCTTCCTCAGGCGTTTTAGAAGGTTGCGTCACGGGCGCCTCATTGTCGGATCTCTGGGGGTATCGCCCGTCGGTTTTACTTTTTCGAGTCCGTAGTTTTTTGAGCTTTCCAAAAAGACTCTACTGCCGGACGAGCGGTTCAGTATCCTCTGGGGCGGGTCAATTTAAACTGGTTGGAGTCTGCCGGGGGTATTTGTATTGAGTGGGTAGAGATTAGGCTGGCAATGCCGATCCCTCAGGCTTGCGGGTAGCAATGAGAAGGATTTCCTCCGATTACGCTAGTCAAACTTGTCCTAAGATCTGAGGTGAGGGCAGTAGCTTTCTTAGTCGCTCTCCGTCTCTGGCATTTCTGCGAGGATCGAGCTGATGTAAGGGAAGAGTTGTTTTTTGCGGCTGACGACGCCTTTCAGATTGAAGAGATGAGGGTCCTTCTTTGGATAGGAAATACGGCCGCGGATGTCGGCGCTCGCTTCGATCAAAAGAAGGCTGTCATTAAGCGTGATATCGGTCACCATGAGGCAGGCAAAGTCCAGACTACGTTCCGAAATAAGATTGCGAAGTTCTTCCTGGAGAGCGTCTCGGCATGGCCAAAAATAATCAAACCCAATCTCCTCGACCTGAGAGATACTGAGTTTGTAACCGCTCTCCTCAAACTCTTTACGGTCAGATCCAACAGCCTGCTTGATATCACTTCCGCGAAGCACGGAGCCGGCAGCGAAAAAGAACTCCTTAAACTTATCAACATCGATACCTGCAATCTCACTGGCCCAGGCAAGAATTTCGGCGTCGAGTTCAGTCGTGGTTGGTGAGGTTAGATTGAGAGTGTCGGAAATGATTCCGGCACAGATGCACAAGGCAGTGCTCTTGACCGGTGAAAGTTTGTTAATGCGAAAAGAATTTCCAACAATCGTACACGTTGAACCGACGGCAAGGTTGATGAACTGAACGGGTTCCTTAGTGATGAGATTCCCGCTGAGACGGTGATGGTCCATCACCTCGATGATTTCCGCTTCATCAGCCCCAGCGACAGCTTGCGAGAATTCGTTGTGATCGACGAGAACTAACTTGGGGCGGTCGGGGTTAACGAGGTCGGTTCTTGAGAAAACGCCAATCAGTTCTTTGGTCTCTGGATCGCAAACGGGAAAGAGCGCCTGCTTGCGGAGCGACTTAATTTTTTCTTTAATTACTTGGAGGCGCACTTCCGGATAAAAATCTACATAGTCGTCTGAAACAGCTCCTTGAATAGAGCGGGCGCCACGTATGAGTTGAGTAGTCGATGCGGTATCGTGATCAGTCACAATGATAGCCGTGTTAGCCGCTTTAGCGGCCGAGGTAATGGCTGCTGACGGGCTGAAGCCGCTCGTAATTACGAGGCAGCGCACACCGGCTTCCACCGCGTGGAGTTGAACACCAACCCGATCACCTGTGATTATGATAAGTTGCTCACTCGGATATCGTGCGATCCGCTCAGACATGACAGGCTCAGACGATCCGGCCACCATCATGAGATAGTCTTTCTCTTCATCGCAGTGTTCTGTCTCATTGACGAAGTCACCGCCGAGAATTCGACTGATGTTCCGCGTCGAAGCGTTGACAGTCCGTGCGTCTTCGCCCTGTCCTGTTTCCGGTATGAGTAAGGCGAGCAGATCCTGTAGCGCCACCATGCCGATTAGGTCACCACTCTCACCGGCGACGGGAAGGCTGCGATAGTTTAACGCCGTCATTTGACGGTAGGCCTCGATCACGGTGTCGGTGATTTTGGCAATAGCCACGTCACTCCTGCAGATATCTTCGGCGCGTAGATACACATCGGGCATTAGTTTTGGGCGCCCAATCCCTGCCTGACCGAGAACCCATTCTGTGCGCTGGTTTGGAGGCCCGCAGCAGGCCGCTTCAGCGTCGGGAATGCGGGTTTGCCTGAGGAGATCGGCGTAGGCAATTGCAGAGCAGATCGCGTCGGTATCGGGGTTTTTATGCCCGATTACCCAAGTGGGCCGATCCGCTTTGGGAGCGGACCCTCTATTGGATGGAGTAGTCACGTCGTAATGTTGACCAACTTGCCGTAGTTTCGACTGAAAAGTTGGCGCTTCGCGGAGGCTGATACAACAATCGCAAAATCCGACCAATTCTGTGAATTATCGGCTCGGTGCCACACTCGCTTCCCAATCCTCATGGGTGCGTTTCAGCATGGCGTGAGTTGCACTTTGTCGGGGCGTCATTTGCCTCTCAAGGAGATTGTCTTTTTCGTAGGGATCTTTATTCAGATTGAAAAGCCATTCCGAAACATGACCATCGTCATCCTTTCGAATCCATTTCCACTCTCCGTGCCGGGTGGCGCTCCAGATCCGGGGAGATCGCTTTGCTCGCCAGTGGAGAGTTCGATCAACCGTGGGTTCTCCCTTAAGGGCTAGGGTGAAGAGGTCTTCGCCATCGAGGTTTAGTTCGTTGGTCTCGGCTCCTGCCGCCTCGAGAAAGCTTTTAGTTAGGTCCATGAGACTGCCAACTTGATCAGAGGTGGAGCCTGGTGCGATTTTTGCTGGCCAGCGCACGAGAAGGGGCACGCGGATGCCGCCCTCAAAAAGCGTTCCCTTGTAATCTCGCCACGGGTTGTTGAGCCCTGGCTTCATCGCGCCGTGATCGCTGGTGAATACTATGATGGTATTGTGGGCGATCCCGATCGCTTCAATTTTTTCAAGAACCTCTCCAACGGATTGATCGAGGCCCTCCATCATTTTGAGATAGGTCTCCCGCGTTCCCTTTGTCCAATCTTCGGCCGATGGCATCGTTCCATCATCGTCTTCAGGGCCCTGAAAAGGGAAATGCGGCGCTGCGTGCGGTAGGTAGAGAAAAAACGGGGTGTCTGGATCCTTGCGGCTTTCTTTGAGAAACTTGATAGCGTCCTGTGTAATAAGATTGGTCGTGTAGCCTTTGCGGTTGTTGAGAATCTCACGGTCCGAAAGATAAACATCAATATCGGACAGCTCCTCGTGTCGAAAGTAGTCAACATTGCCGCCGAGAAAGCCGATGAACTTATCAAACCCTTGATCAAGTGGAGAGAATTTGTCCTCATATCCTAAGTGCCACTTGCCGAAGATCACGTTATGGTAACCGGCGTCTTTTAGTTTGGGCGCTAGAACTGAGTGTGAAGGCGGGAGGCCAAGGTCGCCAGCCTGAGCTAGTTGAACGGCGTCATCGTAGCGGCCCACGTTGCCAGTGCCAATGGCGCATTCCATTCCGCCGACGCGCTGAGGGTAACGGCCGGTTAGAAAAGAAACTCGCGATGGCGTGCACTCTGGCCCCATAGCATAGATATTCGTGAATTTTATACCCTCTTCGCCGATTCGGTCGATATTGGGTGTTTTGATGTCGGGAGCGCCAAAACTGGAGATGTCCGCATAGCCCATATCGTCAGCGACGATAAAGATAATATTCGGCGGTTCGGCCAAGAGGAGAGAGGTTGTCAGCGGGCCGAAGCCGAGGAAGACGGAGGCGAGTAAAAGCCTTAGGGTCATAACTGGGAAATGCCAGAGAGGCAAAGAATGTTTCGAACCAAACAAATTAATCAAAATAGTCGGGAGATTCTCCAGGCTTCCACTTGATGTTGCACCCACTGCTCGGATACCAAGGCTCAGGAGTAGGTTGGTTGGCGAGAAGGTTATCAACCGCTCCGCGAAGATCCTCTCCAGTCGGGGTGCCTCCGCGGCCGGGGCGTGTATCGTCGAATTGACCGGCGTAGGTCAATTGGCAGTTACCGTTAAATAGATAGAAATCAGGCGTGCAGGCTGCCGAGTATGATTTGGCGACCATCTGTGATTCGTCGTAGAGATAAGGGAAATCCCAACCACTCGATTGGGCAAAACGGACCATGTTCTCGGGCGAATCGGCAGGGTAGTTTTCTACGTCATTGGAATTGATGGCGACAACCGCGACGCCTTTCTTGTCGCATTCTTTGGCAAATTTGCCCAATGCGTCTGCCAGATGGACGACAAAGGGGCAGTGGTTGCAGACGAAGGCGATGATCAGGCCCTTTCGGCCGTTGGTGAGGACGGATAGGGTGGTGGAGATACCTGTGCCATCAGGTAGAGTAAAATCGGGCGCAGACTGCCCTGATTTGAGGTGAAAGGTTGAGGGAACTTCGGCCATGTCGGATAAGGAGTTAAAGAATTCTGATAAGGTTTACAAAACTTGAGCAGTCTGAGTTGACAATCAAGGCGAAAGCGACTACCAGTCCCGCCCTGTTTTTGAGGCGGTTTCCTAAGGCGGGAAACCCCAACCGACAAACACTTGGCTGGCTATGGCAACTGTAGAAGTTATTTTAAAGGAAAAGATCGACGGACTCGGAGCGGAGGCGGATGTCGTTAAGGTAAAGCGTGGGTTCGCTCGAAACTTTCTCCTTCCGCAGGATCGTGCTTACGAAGCGACTCCTGCCAATCTCCGTCACGTCGAGCAGTTGAAAGCGGATCGCGCCAAGCGCGAAGCTGAAGAGCTAGCTGATGCAGAGAATGCTGCAACTAAGCTTAAAAAGCTTCGCCTTTCTATGGAACTCTCCATCGGTCAGGGGGGCAAAGCCTTCGGTTCGATTACTACTGCGGATATCGCCGATCTCATCAACGAGAAAAGTAAGCTGGGTGTCGACCGCCACCAGCTCAAGCTCAACAAGCCAATTAAGTCCCTTGGCAGTTACGATATTCCCGTGAAACTCCATCCTGACGTGGAGGCATCCGTGACAGTGCGAGTCAAGGCGCCAGAGAGCGAAGGGTCCTCTGAAGAGGCTACTGACTAAGCCGTGGAACAAAAAAGAGCGATTTTGAATCAAATCGCTTTGCGAAACTCGGGCGGGTTGCTTAGATAGCAGACCCGCCCTTTTTTGTGTCCGGTCTCTATGATTGGAAATCGCTAGGGCGCCCGCTTCCCTTAACATCTAACCTACGCAAATGCCTGATTTTCACGAATCTCCTTCACCCCCTTATTCGGGCCAAGAGTCCTCTGCGGTCTCCGAGTCCTCGTTTAAGAAAGGACCCGCTAATGAAGGGGGTAAAGGGGTGAAAGCAGGAAAGGGCTTCGGCAAGGCTGATTCAGCTCTGCGGTCGATGCCTTTGAATGCGGATGCTGAGCGCGCCGCACTTAGTTGTATGCTCCTCGATCCCAGTGAGATCATTCCGAAAGCAATTGAGAAGATGTCGAACCAGTTCTTTTATGTTCCGGCCCACCGCATCATCTACGAGACGCTCCTTGATCTTTACAAGAATCGGCCCGGCGGGACAATGGACCTTGTTGTCCTGACAACAGAGCTTTCCAATAAAGAGCAGCTCGAAGCAGTGGGCGGTGCTGCAGCACTCGCAGAACTGCTTTCGGATGTGCCGACGACAGCGCTTTTCGAAGATTATGCTGGTTTCTTAAAGGAGAAGTTTGTCCTGCGTCGTGTCATCCAAGACTGCACGGAGTGTGTTACTGGGGCCTACGACGGTCCGGAAAATGTACCCGATTTCTTAGATACGGTTGAAAAGCGTGTCCTTAAAATCCGGAATGAGACGGAACAAGAAAAAGGGATCGAGGACATGAAGGTCCATGTACTCAGTGTGATCCAGCAAATTCAAGATGCCTACGAAGGAAACGGTGAAGCTGGTGGGCTCATGACGGGGTTCGATGATATCGACAAAATGACCAACGGTCTTCACGGTGGCGAGATGATTGTCGTCGCGGCCCGCCCCTCGATGGGCAAGACTTCTTTCGTCATGAATATTGTCGAAAACATAGCGATCGACACTGAAAATCCAACGCCGGTGGCGGTTTTCTCTCTGGAAATGAGCAGTCAGTCACTGGTGCAGCGCGTTCTCTGTTCTCGAGCTAAGGTTCCAATGCAGAAGCTTCGGGGTGGGTTTCTCGCGAAGTCTGATCTGCCCAAGTTGATGGATGCTGCTGGAAAGTTAGCCCAAGCTCCGATCTGGATCGATGATACACCGGGGATTACAATCAACGAGTTGCAGGCGAAAGCCCGCCGACTCCATGCTGAGCACGGAATTCGCATGATTGCGATCGATTATCTTCAGCTATTGAAAGCACCTGATACCGCCGGTCGTGACGGTCGTGAAAAGGAGGTAGCTGAGATTTCGGGGGGGATCAAAAATATTGCCAAGGAGCTCAACATTCCAGTCATTGTGCTGGCTCAGCTGAACCGGAATCCTGATGGCCGTGGTGGCAAACCCCGCATGAGCGATCTTCGTGAGTCCGGAGCAATTGAGCAGGACGCTGACCTCGTTGGACTTTTGATGCGCCCTGAGGTCTATGCCGACGACGAAGAGGATCGTGAGAGTAAATTTGGGGAAGCGGAGTTTATCATTGCAAAGCAGCGTAATGGTCCGACGGGAGACGTGCCTTTGACTTTTCAGAAGGAATTCATGCGCTTCGAAACTCGGGCGCATAATGATGAGGATTAATCTCGCCCCACAATCCTGCTGGCGAAGAGCTAGACAGCCAATCCGGTAACTGCTAAACAGCATCCAGTATGAAGGCTTGGCAATGGATTCTGTTTTCAATGGTTCTGGCGATCTTCGTCGGAGCTTTTATCCACGTGACCTGCGTGGTTTCGACCGAGCCGAATGTCGAATTTAATGAGCTAGGTCATACTTTTATTTCAATTTTTGATTATATCGGAACCATCTTCATGAAGTTGTTGAAGATGATCATTGTTCCGCTGGTGTTCACTTCGATTGTCGTTGGGATCGCCGGCCTGGGTAAGGCCTCAGGTTTTGCTCGACTCGGCGGCAAAACGATTGGCTATTACGCGTTCACCAGTCTCATCGCAATTCTCGTTGGCTTGGCAGTAGTGAACGTGTTTAAGCCCGGCCTCACTAACGGGCAACCAAACGAGGCGATTCTCAAGCAGATCGCAGATAATGAAGAAGAGTATGCCGGCAAGTTGGAAACTAAGTTGACGGGTCAAAACGGCGGCTTTGATGCCGTCACCGGACTCTTCCTTCGGATGATTCCGGAAAACGTTTTTGAGGCATTTGGTGCCAACAATAAGATGTTGTCACTCATCTTCGTCAGTCTTCTGACGGGGATCGGATTGATCTTCATTTCAAAGGATGGGCGATCGCCCGTTCTGGGTTTTTTTAAAGGACTCAACGAGCTGACATTACTGATCACGCATTGGATTATGTGGCTCGCACCAATTGGTGTGTTCGGCCTTGTTGCGGAGACCACGGCGCAGACAGGTCTGCCGATTCTTGGGCTATTGGCAAAATATTTTCTCGTCGTCGCTTCGGCGCTGCTGATTCATCTCTTTGTTGTGATGCCACTGATCCTCAAGTTTGTTGCGAAAGTTAGCCCGGTGAAACACTTCTATGCGATGCGCAGCGCTCTTCTAACGGCTTTCTCAACGGCTTCCAGTTCGGCCACATTGCCGGTAACGATGTCAGCGCTTCGCGGAAACGCTGGTGTCTCTGAGCGAGTCACCAGTTTTGTCCTGCCACTCGGTGCCACTGTCAACATGGATGGAACCGCTCTCTATGAGTGTGTCGCGGTCATGTTTGTAGCCCAGGTGCTTGGTTTCGAAATGAGTTTTAGCACGCAGTTTACCGTTGTGATGCTGGCGCTTCTAACAAGTATCGGAGTCGCCGGGGTGCCCTCAGCCAGTCTTGTCGCGATTACTATCATTGTCTATAATGTCGGCATCCCGAATGCGGAAGCGGTCATTGGATTGATACTCGCAGTTGATCGACCCCTAGATATGACACGCACGGCGGTTAATGTGTTCAGTGATTCTTGCGGAGCGGTCGTCGTCGCCAAGTCCGAGGGTGAGGATGTGCTGGAAGATTGGAACGAAGAAGTGCCCAAGATTGGTGGAGAGTGATCAGGTTTCTTTTTCTTATCGCAATAATGATTGCGATCGAGTCAATGTTAGAGATAGGAGTACGATGGAGTTCAAAGTTATGACTTGGGTTGTCAAATTTCTGATGTTCAAACGGGGTCTCTTTCACGTTTGGATTTTGATCGGATCATCACTCGTCTCAGCTGAGGAATTGACCTTTGATGAGCAGGCCGAGTTGATGGTCGCGATCCAGTCAGCGAATTACGATGTGGTGATTCGACTGACGGATGGCCTCAAAGACGACAACGATTGGATTCGAGCAAGGGCTGGAGCCTTTCAGCGTCGAGGGGAGGAGAGGTTTTTCGATGCCGATATCGATGGTTCGATCGACGATTTTGACGCTTTCCTCAAAATGATGCCTAAGGAGGACCCGCATCACTGGCAGCGAGGATTGTCCTACTATTATGCTGGCGAATACGAGAAAGGTAAGGCGCAGTTTGAACGTCACCAGAACGTCAACACCCAGGATGTGGAGAACGCAGTCTGGCATTTTCTCTGCTCCGTTCGGGCTCCCGGAGGCAGCCTGAGGTTAGCGAGGAAGAGATTCATACCTATCGAGCGGGATTCGCGGGTGCCGATGAAAGAGGTGCACGATTTGTTCGGCGGTTGGGGCTCGATTGAGGCAGTGTTAAAGGCAGCGCAGCCGCGGGATTCAGACAATCTTTCGGAGCGAGAGCGGAACCACCTTTGTTACGCGCATCTTTACCTTGCGCTTTACTTCGAAGCGATAGGAGAGACCGAGAAAATGAAGAAGCATATTCGTCTCGCGGCATTCGATTATGCCATGGAGCACTATATGGGCAGGACAGCTCAGGTTCATGCCAAGTTGCGTGAGGTAAAGGAAGACTAGGGAGGGGTCGAACTCTGTGGGGAGTAGACCTACCCGCAACTGGAACACCCCGAGCCACAGCACATCTTGGGTTTCAGGGCCATTGCTGAAGGCGTCACCGCCAACCCGCCTTTTGAAGTACACCTAAGTTCTTTTGGCATGGCGAGACCAACGGCATAGACGGCATCAATGGTTTCGTCGAGTGGGATATAGTTGGTATATCCACCAAGAATCAAGTCGGCGTTGACGAATGCGCCTGCCGCGGCAGCTCCGTTTCGGGTGTGACAGGGGATCTCGACCATACCGTGAAGTAGATCGCAAACAGTGCCCATCGTATTCTGAAAGCCGATGGCGGCTGCATCACAGGCCTGTTGTGCGTTGCCACCTACCGCATCAACGACGCCGGCGGCAGCCATGGCGCCCGATGCTCCAATTTCTACCTGACAGCCAGCAACCTCTGCGGCAAAGGTACCGCGAATTGAAAGAATCATACCGATGGCTCCGGCTGCGAGCAATGCTTTGGCAATTTGCTCACGGGATAATTCTCGTTCCTCAGCGAGAGTGACAATGGTGCCGGGAATGACGCCGGCAGAGCCTCCCGTAGGCGCCGCACAAACAACCCCCATGGAGCCGTCGACGTGCATGACAGCAAGGGCGCGGGCTGCAGCTCGGGTGCTGAAACTCGGAACGCTCAACTTTCCCTTGGATTCTGCTTCAAAAATGGCCCCGGCACAGCTCGGGAGGAGTTGTAAGCCTGTGTGATTGGGATCCAGTCCCTGCTCCACCGAATCAACCATGATGTCATAACGACGCAAAATCTCGGTAACGACATCGCTTTCGCTCAGACCGAGTAGCTGGGACTCGTGGGCTAATGCGATTTCACCGAGCCCGACATCACGATCATTTGCGAGAGACACCATTTCAGAAGCACTGCTGAAGAGGGGAGCTCCTTTGTTGACAAAGTAGACGGGGTCGGACTGCCAGAGTTGGGTTCCAAGGGAAGAGAATTGGTCCAGCGCTGCAGGAGGAATGGACTCCGTTAAACTGCCTTTCCAGCGAACTATATCAGTATTAGTCAGCTCTGATAGAGGAGCGGTAGAGGGCAGACTGTCAAGAAGGTCTCGGGTCGCGAGCGCCTTATCCGGTGAAGATTCTGCGAGCACTTCGTGGGAGGTTCCGTCGAAAAGGACTTCCCGACCGGCAATCTGTGTAATCTCGACTGCCCCCCCGCCAACTGACTGAGCCACGATATGGAGGCTCTCGTCCTGTGAAGAGGTCAGGGCAAGGTCGGTAGTGTTGGGGTGGTCGGCATTTTCCAGTGGGCGTACGTCAAAGCGAAGTTGCATACCCGAAGCTGGAGCATCACCCAGAACGGTAAAAAAAGATTCATCGGTGAGCGGCCTGTCCATCAGGCCCATAGCAAATCCGCGATCGGCACCCTGCGGTTCATAGGTTGCGGCGTAAGATCCATCGGGATCGAAGGAGAGTTTCGCTTCCCGAGGCGTGCCTCCGATGATCGACCTAGCCATACTGCCAATGTGATAAGCGCCTGCAGTATGAGAGCTTGAGGGACCTCGCATAACGGGGCCGAGGACATGATTGAGGATACTGACTGGTTTAGGGGTTACGCTCATTTCGCGATGGCTCGGGTTGATATGCAGATATTTCAATTCTGCCGGATTGCCCAGGCTTTTTCGATCATTTTGTAGCCTTTGGGATCATGCTTTTTCAATTCCTCGCGATTGAACGGGTAGAAGTCGTTCTTTCCAAAGTAGGCTTCGGTCAGTTCGGCAAAGTATTCTTGGGGAGTTGTGAGAGCGTAGGCCTTTCCCTTTACGATCCTCCTGCCATCGAAGCGGTCGACCTCATCGTAAGTGCCAGAAATCTTGGCTTGCTCGTGGGTGTCTCTGATATCTTTATTTCTAAAGCTGAGAACTTGGTCATGATAGGCGTGGGCCAACTCGTGGAGCAGTAGGTAGGGCATGCGACGGTTCTCGAAAGGAAATATCTGAGTGTTGGTGATCTCGACGGCCTTTTCCATGATGGGATCGCGACCGTTGTTGGAAAGCCACTTGGAGTCAGGGTGATACTCGGCACCGGGGCGCTTATTGTGGTAGGTTGGATTGATCCAAATGGGGACACTTCGCAATCTTTTGAGAGCGGCAGGCGGCACCGTGTCAACGACGCGCTGCAATTGGAGTCCCAACAATTCAAGCATTCGATTGGTTGCCGTGGGATTGTCGGCCCAAAGCGCGTCGCTGAGGTGTATTGTCCATCCATTTACCGGAAAAGTGGCATGGGTCGCAAAATCAAACTTGGGATCACCGCTGTTCCTTAGTTGAGTGGTCAACTGGCGCGAAAGGCGGTCTCGTTGCTGGCGATACACGGGATCATCCGCGAGATTTACGAGTTGGTGAGGATCCTTCTCGAGATGGTATAACTCCTCACCAGGTCGGAGCCCAAAAGCAAGGCGGTGTTGTTCGGCATTCTCTCCTGATTCGGCGTTGAGGCGCATCCATTGTTTGGTTGGGCTCGGATCAACATTGTAGGAGAACGCCCCGGGAACAGTCGGCCAAGGAGTCTCGACAAAATCAAACTTTGGTTCCGGTCCGTTAACTTTGCCAGTTTGCCATTCGCGGGGTGCGAAGTTGCGAATGTAGAGAAAGCCTTTCGTGCGAATGGCTCGGGAGGGATTGGGATAGACATGCCGCTCCATCCCTGTAACTACAGACCGTCGTTTCGGATCAATGAATCCCTCTTCAGTGGAAGTCAGCAGAGGCAGTAAAGACCGACCTGTCATCTCATTAGGGATGGGAAGCCCAGCCGCTTCAAGAAAAGTAGGAGCGAGATCGGTTAGGCTAACAAAGTCTTCGATAATTCGGTCTCCTTTGACTTTGGCCCCCCAGCGAATCGCGAGCGGTATGCGAGTGCCTAGATCATAAAGGGTCGCCTTGGCCCGAGGGAATGGCATGCCATTGTCCCCACTCATTACGATAATGGTATTGTCTAGTGCGCCTTGTTCTTCCACGAACCGAATCATCCGGGCAGCGTCGCGATCGAATCGTTCGATCTTTGCGTAGTAGTCCCCGAGGTCGGTCCGAGTGGTTTCATTGTCCGGAAGGCTCGGGCTTACCTGAATACTACGCAGATCTATGCCCTTTTCTTTGCCGCTTTGCCAGACATAGGGGCGATGAGGCTCACCAGCACCATACCAGAAACACCAGGGGGTTCCGGCACTAATCTCTCTAAAAAAAGAATCAAAGTTATCGTAACGTTTACCAAATGGATCATTGCCGCGAAAGGCGTGTCCGCTCGGGCTAGAGCCCTTTCGACTGAAGCCTGTGGCGTAGCCTTGCTCTGTAAGGAGATCCGTATAAACCGGTATATCAGCGGGAAGAGACCCTCCCAGATTGATTCCGTCACCAAGCCGCCAGTGATATTGACCTGTTGAGACTGCAAGACGGCTCGGGGTGCACGAGGGGGCAGAAACGAAGGCATGAGTGAAGAGGACGCCTTCGTCGACGAGGCGATCAAAGGTAGGGGTCTTAACGGTCAGATCACCTAGCGCGCCGGCATGTGGGAATGACCAGTCATCGCCCATAAGGAAAAGAATGTTAGGTCTTTGTCCGGAAGGTTGAGCCACCGCGGACGTTATCAAAACTGCGCAGAATCCATTAAAAAGGAAGTGGAGCATACAGAATCGAATTGAAGAGGAACTCGAAACTAAAAGCAATAGTCCCGTTATAGCCCAAAATAGGTGCTGTGATTCTTGGGATTAGATGATTTGAGTGGTAGCGAGAGCTTTTTAGGAAGGCAGGGTTCCTCTCAAGTTTTCCAGTCAAGGCCTTCTGGCAGTGTATTGAGATTCATATGGCCGGCTTCGGTGACTACGACCAAATCCTCAACCCGGACCCCACCGAGGTCCTTTCGGTAAAGTCCGGGTTCCACAGTGAGCGCGTCTCCTTCGACAAGAGCTATTCCCTTGGGATCGAGCAGGGGTGGTTCGTGGACCTCTAATCCGATGCCGTGGCCTGTTCCGTGGGGCATGGTGGTATAGGACGGGTCAGCATTTTCGGGAACGGATCCCGAGTTGTATCCATGAGCAATTATGACGTCTGTCGTGGCGGCATGAACCTCGTGGCCTTTAATACCAGGTCGAATGACCTCGCATCCAGCTGCTTTTGCTTTCTGGACAGCCTCTACCATTTTTTGAATCTCATGTGGAATGTCTCCGTGGACTACGGTTCGAGTGCAGTCACCGCAATAGTGACTTTTTAGGTCTTTGGGGAAGATGTCGATGATGACTGGTTGGCCCGTGTGTAAGCAGCCGCTGCCACAGTGGTGACAGTCGGCCCCCTGCGAGCCTCCCGCGATGATATAAGTCGGACCGCCGAAGTTTTTCTCCATCAAGAAGATATTAACAGCAGCGCGGACACGTTCAGAGGTTAAAGGAGTTCCGTTGACCTCAAGGCTTCCGTTTGCTCTTGTATCAGCATTTGCAATCATCTCACAAGCTAAGCGAATTGCCTCTTCGGTTACCTCCTGTGCCCGTCGCAAATGTTCGATTTCTTCTTCGGTTTTTTTACGTCTCTCCATAACTCCAAGGTTGGGGTCGCAGAAAACGAGAATTCCCGCTTCAGTTAATACATGCTGAAAAATTAGTGGAAGGGTCCGATCGGCCGTGACTTGAGCGACTCCTTGTTGACGGAGGCATTCGGCTGCTGCCTGGGCGGTAGCTATCTCGCGATCTGGAGAGAGCCCTCCCTCGGGTGTGTAATCATCTGGGCAGACGACTTGATCAGCAGTGACGGCGGCGCGAGTACGTTCAACTTCGATGTCGCGAACGATCAGGATTCGTTCAGTCGTTTTTTGATTGAGAATCAGGTCGATTAGGGCGACCGGATCACCGAGGGAAAACTGAATTTCATGAAAAAGGGCGAAGCTGTGCTGCGGGATTCCGGCACGGATAATGGCAGTTGTCATAGTCAGAAAAAGGTCGTGGAGTTCCAGTAAGTTTTGCTTCGAAAGCGTGATCACGTCTCTCGGTTTTTTCAAGAAGGAGGGGCAGGGTAATCCACATGTGGACTATGAAAAAATGTCTTTTAACAGTTCTTTTAGGACTATTGCTAGCGGGTAACATCGGTATGAGCGGAGATCGTCCGAACATCCTTTGGCTCACTTGCGAAGATAACAATGTCAACTGGATCGGTTGCTATGGTAACCCTTACGCTGATACTCCGAATATCGACAAACTGGCTTCAGAGGGGTTTCAGTACATGAACTGCTACGCCAATGCTCCAGTTTGCGCTCCTTCGCGTTGCACCTGGATTACTGGTATTCACGCGGTATCCATGGGCACGCACCCGATGCGGAGTCGTTACGAGATTCCTCACGATCGCATCAAGTATTACCCAGATTACCTCAAGGAGGCTGGCTACTACGTGGTTAACGCAGGCAAGACGGACTACAATATCGGCGGTCGCGATGACAAAGAGCCCTGGGACTCTAGTAGGCCGGACTTCCAGGCAGCGAAGGATAACCAGCCTTTCTTCATGATCATCAACAGCACGAAGTCCCACGAGTCGCGTGCATTTGGTGATATCAACAATTCCGAGCATAGCCCCGGGCACGTTCAGCTGGCCAAGTATCATCCGGACATCCCCGAGATGCGGAAGAACTACGCGCATTACCACGATCAGATAAAAAACATGGATGCCGATATTGGTGCTGCGTTGCAACAGTTAGAGGACGCCGGGCTCGCCGAGAATACAATCGTGATTCACAACTCCGATCACGGCGGAGTGATCGCCCGCAGTAAGCGTTTCCTCTTCAACAGCGGGACCCACTGTCCGTTGATCGTTCGCATTCCCGAGAAGTTTAAGGATCTGCATCCCGGTTCACCCGGCGACAAGATTGACGAGTTTGTCAGCTTCATCGATATGCCTAAAACATGGTTGAGTCTGACCGGAGCGAAGATTCCCGACGATATGCAGGGCAAGGTTTTCCTGGGGGCTGATAAAGACGAGCGTGATTTCCACGTGAGCTTCCGTGGCCGGATGGATGAGCGCTGTGATAACGTGCGCGCCTACCGCGAGGGCAAGTGGCTCTATATTCGCAACTACATGCCGTACGCGCCCTGGGGGCAGCGCCTCAATTATCTCTGGCAGATGGAGGCGACGAAGGCGTGGCAGGCATACCACGATGAAGGGCGCACCAATGCCGTGACGGGGCGTTTCTTCGGAACCAAGCCGATGGAGGAGCTCTACGACACCTCAGTTGACCCGGACAATGTCGACAATCTGATCGACGACCCGCTATATGCCGATCTCGTAAAAGGATTCCGAACCAGTCTCTCTGAATGGCAACTCAGGAACTACGATGCAGGCCTGCTTCCTGAAACAGAAATCGTCAAGCGTGCCGCGGATAACAACATGACCATCTATGAGATGGTCCGGGATGAGGAGCTCTACCCGGTTTACACCTATCTCTCAGCTTCAGAACTGGCGATTGAAAATGATCCTGCCAACGAAAAGGAACTGCTCGAGCGCCTCCAGAGTGAAGACGCCGGGGTTCGTTACTGGGCGATGGTCGGTCTGTTCCACATCCAGGATCGTGTCGGTCTTAAGAAAGGGGCCATCAAGAAGGTGCTCGAGGACGAATCCCATCATGTTCGTCTCATGGCCGCATGGGCACTCTATCGCGCCGGCGAAAAGGAAATCGCGATGGGAACGTTCAACGATCTTCTCAGCAGCAGTTCCTATGCTTCGATGAAGGCTTTTAATGTGATCGACTGGATCGGAGACGGTTCCGAACCGTACCAGGAGGCGATGCTGGCCTGCAACGCCGAGCCTCAAAGCTACATCACCCGCTTGAAGGAATACATGGTCGATGGTTACGCCGAGAAGCAGAAAGAAACCAAAGCGGTGGAGCGTAAAAACAAAAAGAAGAAGTAACGCTTCCCTCAATACCTCTTTCACCTTCAAACTGATCAGGGTCATCTGTGGAAAAGCCTGTCTCATTTTTACCTATGAAAGTCCCCGCCATTCACATCGCTTTAATAAGCTTCTTCGGCCTCGTTGTTCAGGCTGCTGAACGTCCCAACATCCTTTACTTCTACGTCGACGATATGGGTTGGGGCAGTATTGGGCCCAATGCCCAGGCCGAGCGCCGTGGTAAAGGTCTGGCGACAGTCCAAACACCCAACCTGGACAAACTGGCCTCCGAAGGAATTAACTTTCGGAGAGGATACGGTTGCATGGTGTGCTCACCGGCCCGGTCTTCGCAGCAAACTGGCTTTCACCAGGGGCACACCTTTGCCGACCGCAATGACCCTGACAATGCCAAGAAGGCGATCCGGAAGGATGACATCACCATGGGGGATGCTCTCCTCAAGGCTGGCTATGTGACGGGTTACTGGGGGAAATGGGGATACGGCGGATCGAAAGAGCAGGAAAACCCGACGCTCGACAATTCACAGACGCTTCCTACTTCCCACGGCTATCAGCACGTTGTAGCCGAGTTGCACCATGTCCGAGCTCATACTTTTTTTCAACCGACTCTTTGGAGAGCACCGGCACCGGACGGTAGTCAGGGAGGACTTCACCTCGTGCCTAACTCCATGAAGCCTTGGGCTAACAATGATGCCTACCCTGACGGACCGGCTTTGCAGAATCATCCGGATTATCCGGAAACCGCCTACTGTGACGATGTCTACTGCTTCGCCGCGCTGGACTTCGTGCGGGAGGGAGCGGTGCGCTTCAACGACGATGGGACTCCTTTCTTCGGCTTGTTGGCGGTGCAGGTTCCGCATAGCCCTTTCAGTGAGATCAAGGAACTGCCCTACTGGGATAGGGCTTATGCCGACGACGCCCATTTTTCAAAACTGAAAGAGCAGTCCCGCCACTGGGCTGCCATGGTGACGCGGATTGATGCCCACTTCGGCAATATCCTTGCGACTCTCGAGGATCCCGATAACGATGGCGACAAATCCGACTCCGTTGCTGACAATACGCTGGTCATTTTCATGTCAGACAATGGCGGGCCAGGCGGGGCCAACAATTCCGAGTTCGATGCCAATGGCGGCCTGACTGGAACGAAAGGATCCATTAACGAGGGCGGAATCCGAGTGCCTACGATCATGCGGTGGCCGGCGATGATTACGGAAACATCGGAATTGAAGCGCGGAACCAGCACTGACATGGTGATGGATGTGACCGATCTGCTGCCTACCTTTTGTGATCTGGCCGGCACTGAAATTCCGCTGGGACTTGATGGAGTCTCTCTGGCCCCTTTGCTCACGGGAAAAGGGGAGCGTCGTCCCCGCGATTTCCTCATTCATGAGGCGGGTAAGGGTCACTCTATTATCCGGGGTGATCACAAGTTGATCCGCCGCCCTAATGGTGATGTGGAGGTTTATGATCTCGCCGAAGATCCTTCTGAAACCTTCAATCTAGCTAAAAAATTTCCAGTGATCACCGAAACCTTGGACAAGCTGTTGACCGAGGAACGCGTAGATGAACCCAAGGGGTTCGCCAATACCTATCACCACTGGAAAAGCAAGGACGGAGCAAAGCTCTCGAAGGCCGGCAACTGGTCTGACTACGCCTACGCTAACGAAGGTATTACCTATCTCGAGGATGATGGTGCTCCCCAGTTGTCATGGACGGCTCACCTTCGGAATTCGGGCAAAGGTAGTAATACCGCAGTAGCAGATAAGGATACTGATTTTCTCGCACTTGAAGTTGGTGCGGCTGATGGGGGGTCCCAAACGCTGGAGATCAGTGACGGCGTTACCGTCACTGGACGCAACGAAGTGCGAGTGTCTGATGGCGGGACTATTGATATCGAAGGTGGAAAAGTCGCATCAGTGCGCTGGGTTGATGTCAAGAAAGGCGGTACGCTTCATGGAGCGGGTAGTGTTGAAGGGATTCTCTACAACGACGGCACGGTCGCTGTCGTGCCTTCAGCGACGGCTGAAACGCTTGTCGTGACTGGTGACTATCGCGAGGGGGGCGTGAGTAGGCTGCACCTTGAGGTCGCAGGCAAAGGAATCGAAGTCGAAGGGGAAGCTGAGTTAGCCGGTTTTCTCTCGGTGGAAACGGTTCCGCGGCAGAAGGTCGGAGAACTCTATGAAATTTTAAGCGCTGATTCAGTGACGGGGCGTTTTTCAAATGCGGATGATCGTGTCCGGGCCGGAGATGGGACCGAATTGAGAGTTGGATATGAGGCAGGTCGAGTTACTCTGAAAGTCGTACCCCCACTTCAACTGAGTTCGGCAGAGTAAAGTTTTTTACTCGGGGAAACAGTGACGTTGGCGTAGGCAGGACCTTGGTCACCGATCTAATGATTAATGGTGTAAGTGCCTGTGCTTGTGAGATAAAATTTGCCCCGCTTTCTTCAAAGTGTCGAGAGGCTTGCCTACCAGCCGACCATGTAGGTCACATCCCACTTGATCTTGCCGGTGCCAA
>DCQY01000135.1:30223-39186 GCA_002323995.1 Akkermansiaceae bacterium UBA1506
TCTTCGAATTGTTGATACTGGAAGATTTCTCCATTTTTGACCATGGAGAGAAAGAGTTGTTGAGACATCGGAGGCGGACCCTCCTCAAGCTTCTCTGTCGAAACTTCCGCAGTGAACATTGGCAGAGTCTTGGTTTCTTTGATTTGCTTGGTGCCGGGCGGTTCCTGCGCCGGGATGCTTCCGCCGCCGGTATCGAGAGGGATACCGAAGAAGGTTATGCCGCCACCTTCTTTGTTTACTTTCTGGAGGGCTGGTTCAGGAGCCTTTTTCGCAGCGGGATCGACCACCGTTCGTGTGATTTCGGTGACATGTTCGCCAGCCGCCATGATATTGGCAAGGGGAGGGGTTAGTTCTCCGCCCTTGAGTTGGACTCCGGTGATCTTGACCACAGACGGTCGTCCGGCATAGGCACAGAGAAAGAGGTCGCCGTTAGGATTGCTTTTGGCGAGCCTGCGGATCACCCGGATACGCTCGCCATTGAATTCCTGTCCGCGATTGTTCTTCGCGGCTTTCTCGCGCAGCTTGGTATCGTACTTGGTCGCAACATCCTTGTAAATCAGGCCAAGCAATTCGCGGGTTTCAGCAGCCCCGTGGGAGCCGACCCGACTGACTTGGAACATTTCGGCAGTTTCCTGGATTTTACCCTCCTGAGCAAAGAGCGAGGGCATGGGAACACCGATCAGGATCGGCATGAAGCGGCGGCGTGTATAGGTAGTTTTCAAAAATTCAGTTTATGGGGATAACTCCAAAGCCTGTTTCCGTGACAGGTTTTCCTCCATGGGAAAATCGTCAAATTTTTGTAAAGCGCTGTAGATAACGCGTTAGGGGCTGGTCTGGCCCTGCGTTTCCAGGTGAATTATAGAGTGTCGTTTTAGGAATTCATGGTTCTGAGTGGCAGGGTTTCCTATGCAAAGGAATGACAAGTGAAAGCTATTCGGTGACCTGAATATCCTCGTTGTAGAGCTGACCATTGACGCCATGGTGTCTGAAGGAGGCCGTGGGTTTTCCTTCGGCGCGCGAAATTTTGACCTGTAGAAATCCCCCTTTGATCTTAAGATACTTGTGCATCTCTGATCGCTGGTTTTCGGTGAAGCCACTGGCATGTTTGTCGGTGGTTGGCCCACAAGAGTATTCACGGAGGCCAGTGATGGGGTCTTTGGAGGCATACTGCCAGTGTCGGTCACCACAGACGACGAACATATTGTTCTGCGAGGCGATGAATTTACGGATTTCGTTTCCTTCGTGGGTGAATCCCTCGTTGGCGTGGTTGTCGTTCTTGTTCCCCCGGTCAGGGCCGACGATCGGGGTGGGGCTAATGAGAATCCGAAAGGTGGCATTGGACGCTTCGACGGTTTTTTTGAACCAGTCTTTCTGTTCGTTGCCCCAAATGGTCTTGTCAGGGCCATCTGGCAGATTGTTGGGGCTGCGGTAGTCTCTGCCTTCGACTAGCCAAATCTGCAAGTCTCTGCCCCAGCGAATTGTACGATAGGTTTTTCTCCCCATTGGCACCTGCTCAGGAAAGAGCCTGAGGCCGTCTTCCCAGGTCAGATCACCGTAGGTTTGACCCGGCCAGCAATCATTTTTGAGCGTGTCGTGATCATCTTTGATGAAGTAGCTCGCGGTGTGATTGTGAAAGTCACGTTGAAAGGGCATGGCGTAGAGGCGATTCCATTTGAAGCGGGCCAGTTCGATGGTGTCAGCAAAGGGTTCCGCCTTGTCGTAGTATTCGATGTCCCCGGTGTGAACGAAGAAGTCGATGCCGAGTTTGGTCATTTGCGGGTAGATTTGATGCCCGTTTTCACTGTCGTCGCGCCGCGGGTAATCCTGGCCGGTGACAACAGCAAAGGATACCGGGGCAGGATCGTCGACGGCTGGTGCGGTGGAAAAAGAGCCGATCACACCGGCTGTCGGGGTATCCTTCGAAGAACGTCCTTCCAGATTGACTTCATAAAGGGTCGCCGGTTGCAGGTTGTTAAGTTCAAACTGAGCGGTGGAGTTCTCGTTCAATAGCACCTGCTGCCATTCCGTTGTCATAGCAGAGTTAGGATTG
The DNA here is from genome assembly GCA_002323995.1 of Akkermansiaceae bacterium UBA1506. Lineage (GTDB taxonomy): Bacteria > Verrucomicrobiota > Verrucomicrobiia > Verrucomicrobiales > DEV007 > Arctic95D-9. Next base: position 32,274 of record DCQY01000135.1, read on the forward strand.
CCTTTTGGGAAGTAAGTAAGGCGAACCTCACCATTCAATCCAGGAACAGCACCTTCCATCTTATCGAGATCGGGGTAATCAAGTGAGCGTCGTTTTTTATCGTTGTTTTTGGGGAACGGTTTTCCATCCACGTTTCGTTCGGGGAATTTAGTGAGGCGAGTCCAGATGATTGCGGTATCGGACGTCACTTCGCCTACTTTTATTCCATTGGCAAAATGTGCCGGCACGTCAGTCTGGGCATGTGACCCTATGGCTATTGCCAAGATCGGGAGGCATAGAAACGGAAGTTTTGTCATAACGTAGAGAATTAATGTTATTGTTTAGGAGCGTTGCGTTCTTTTTCCACTTTAGGAGAGAAGGTCTTACCGGTGCATTCGCGATACCAGTCCTGCCAGGCTCTCTCCATTGTGGCGACGCGTTCAGGATGTTGAGAGGCGAGGTCTTTGGTTTCGGCTCTGCAACGGTCCAGATCGTGGAGTTCCCACGGACCCTCGCCTTTGACGACGAGTTTCCAGTTTCCATCTCGCATGGCCTTGCCGGATCCATAGGCAAAGAACAACGGGTCTTCGCGATTGAGTGAGTCTCCTGAGAAGGAGGGAACCAGAGAAATGCCGTCAAGCGGGGGAATGTCAGGTTCAGAAGACTCGCCAGGAAGTGTTGCGCCGTCTCCAGCCAGCTCCATCCAGGTTGGAAGGAGGTCAATGAGGTGACATGGTTCCCGATAAAATGAGCCTTCGGTTTCTTCGCTGATGCCTGCCGGCCAGTGAGCAATCATGGGCGTGTTGATACCTCCTTCATGGCTGCTCACCTTCCAGAGCCGAAGCGGTGTATTGGCAACGTTGGCCCAGCGTTGCCCGATAGACTCGAAAGTTCCGACGGAGCCCCATGGTTCGGGTGGAGCACCTTTACGATTGGGGCTCTCGGCGCTAGCGCCGTTGTCTACGAGGAAAAGGATGAGGGTGTTATCGAGTTCGCCGAGATCTTCGAGACGAGAAACAAGCCGTCCGACGTTCTGATCAACATTGTCGACCATGGCGGCATGGATGGACATGCGCATTGACTCGGCGAGTTGTTCTTCTTCAGTCAGGGCATCCCATTCCGGCCTCTTGGATTCAGGGACACTTAGGGTGGAGGTGGCCGCGCTGTAGAGGCCTAGTTCAAGCTGACGCTGGTAGCGGGCTTCACGAATCGAATCGTATCCAACGTCGTAGACTCCTGAATACTTGGCGATGTCCTCAGGATGAGCGTGCAGCGGCCAATGCGGGGCGTTGTAGGCGATGAAAAGAAAGAAGGGGGCCTTGATGGCTTCCGCTCCAGAGGCGTCGTCAAGCCAGTCGATCGCCCAATCAGTAAACGCATCGGTAGCAAAGAAGTCCTTTTTAGGAGAATAGGGTTTAACAATCTTTTCGTCGAAAGCCCATGCATAGACAGCCTTCCACCCGGGTTCGGGTTCTCTTTCTCGGGGTAACTCTCCGGGATTCCAGAAGTTAATTGCGCCTCCAAGAAATCCTGAAAAGTGATCAAAGCCCCGGTCATAGGGATTAAAGTTGGCGTGGTGCTTTCCACTCCACCAGGTGTGATAGCCGGCTGGGCGAAGTAATTCCCCAGCAAGTGCTGTATTTTTGAAGTCCCGATCGCTGCGCTGGTGATAGGCTCCTGTAAGCAGGCTGATTCGAGTAGTCCAGCATTTGGACGTATTATACATTTGGGTGTAGCGGATACCGTTTGCTGCCAGTTGGTCGAGGTTTGGAGTTTCGATTTCAGATCCGTAACATCCCAGGTCTGAGTAACCCATGTCATCGGTCATGATGACAACAATATTGGGACGGTCTTCGGCATCGGCGGTGATGGTAAAAACTAGAATCAGCAAGTGAATGAAAAACGGGAATTTCATCGTATTGTAAGATGGCAAGCTGTGTTGCCTTTGTCGAACCGTGATGAGGTGCGTAAGCACGGAAGGATGTGATGAGGAGTTTGCGACGTTTGGAGTTAGGCCTCAAACTTGTGCTACTGTGAGGGAATAGTCGCTTGAGACTTTCGATCCCGGACTTTGAAAAAGCCGAGCGGTGTTTCTGGTTTTCCGGGGAGAGCCACAAACCAGACAGCACCAGGCCTGGTTCGCTGACGCCGATTTTGACCGGGCTTAATGAGGCCGTATGGCTTGGGATTGCCTTTCGAGGGAGACCAGAACAGCTCTATCTCGGTTTGGCGTTGATTTACAAAAATGATATCAAAGGGATCTCCGTCGGGCCGAGAGGCGGGTATGACCTCGCCTTTCCATGATCGCCACTTCAGTGCGGGCATCGAATCGAGCGAGGCCTCTCTTTTCTTAGCAAAGTCCGTCGGAGCCAATGAGCGCATCTCTACTAGTTTGGGCCCGTGCTCAGGATGGGAAGCAAGGTTTGACCATTCGAAAGGATCGTTAGCGATATGATATAGCTCCTCGTCCCCGTTGGCGTAGTGTATGTATCGCCATTCGTGGGAACTGAGGCTGTAGGAACCGGGTTCCCCAAGGAAGGTTTCAGAGATACGACCCCGCCTCTTTTTCGGGTCTTTTAGGAGTGGAAGTAGGCTGACACCGTCATTGTCATGCTTGGCAGTGATTCCGGTAAGTGAGGTGAGGGTTGGGAAGAGATCGATAAGATTCACGGGGTCATCGCATACCGTTCCGGGTCTTGTTCCTTCTGGCAAAGCTGGGCTTGAGTTTTTTGGGACACTGATAATCAGAGGCACACGAGTCGCGGAGCGCCAGAGGGTGAATTTCTGCCAGTGTTCTTTTTCCCCGAGATGCCATCCATGGTCGCTGCAGAGAACGACGATCGTGTTATCGCAATTTGGGCCTTTCTGGAGTGCGCTGAGAATTCGTCCTAACATTGCGTCTGCAAAATGGATTGAGGCGAGGTAGCCTTGGATGGCTTGTCTCCACTGTCCATTTTTGCGAATATGAGCGAAGTAGCGATTAGGGCCGCGGCGTTTACCAGCTGGAGGTAAGTCATTTAGATCTCCTTCCTTGTAGCCCGGTGGAAGCTCGATATCCTCAAGAGGAAACGGATCAAAATATTTGGCTGGAACGAACCAAGGCTCATGGGGCCGGTAAATCCCGCAAGCGAGAAAGAATGGTTGTTGATGCCGCTTACTCAGTTTTTTGCTAACCCATTCTGCTACGAGGTAGTCACCACCAAATTCCTCGTCGGTAACATTGAGTGCTGCCCAGTCAGTTTCAACGTATTGCCAAGGACCGCCTCGTGGTAGATTGACGGGGCGGTTTTCCGGATAAAACGTTCTCGGGAATGGGTTCTCCGTTTTAGCTTCAGGGTAATATTCGTCCCACGATTGCGCGTCGATGAAATAATGGAGCATCTTACCGGAGCCGCTTGCTCGGTAGCCGTGGTTGCGGAAGTGCTGGGGAAGGAGAATCGCCTCGGGGAGTAATTCCCGCATACTCTGACTGTTCTCATAGAGTCCAGAGGTGTTCGGAGCGAAACCCGTAAAGATGGCGGTCCGGGAGGGATTGCAGGCAGGTGCCGGGCAGTGAGCGTTTGTGAAGAGCATTCCGCTGTCGGCGAGGCGGTCAATATTAGGGGTGACAGACTGAGTATGTCCGCCTAAGCATCCGATCCAATCATTGAGATCGTCCATCATCACGAACAGTATATTGGGGCGAGATTTCTCTGCCGTGCTGGATAGGGAAGGAAAGATAGCTAGACTGAAGGTGATGGCTCGCACGAGGACGTTACGGCATCCCATTTTCCCCTGGTTCAGTCCCTTTAAAGTTCGCGTAAGCGCAGGTTCTCGCGAGTGAGATGACATGAGCATGGGTTGATTTTGAATGTGAAAATCTGGTGCAAAATCAGCCCGCTGACCCGAGGTTGTGAAAGTCGTTCCCAGTTGGTTCTTGAAAGATTCGAAGATCGAATTCCTGCGCCACAGCGAGCAGGTGATCAAAGATATCAGACTGAATGGTTTCGTATTCCGCCCAAACTTTGTTGGAGCTGAAACAGTAAATCTCGATGGGGATACCTCTACCGTCCGGAGCTAGCTGTCGGACGATGAGTGTCATCTCCTTGTTAATGCTAGGATGATGTCTTAAGTAGCATTCGATGTAAGCTCGAAAAGTGCCAATGTTAGTCAGGCGACGGCCGTTTACCCGGTTGGCTCTGCGGGATGCTTTTATCTTGCTGTTTTCTAATTCGACTTCTTTCTGCTTTTTCTGAAGGTATTCCGAGATGTGCTCTATCTCCTCGAAACGGGTAAGCATCTCGTCGCTGCAAAGCTTGACTGTGTTGGTGTCAATAAGCAGGCTGCGCTTGATTCGCCTCCCGTCGCTTTCTGACATCCCTCGCCAGTTTTTGAAGGATTCGCTGATGAGCGCGTAGGTGGGTATTGTCGTGATCGTTTTATCCCAGTTTTGAACTTTAACTGTGGCGAGACCAATCTCGAGGACGTCGCCGTCTGCGTTGTGGCTAGGCATTTCTAGCCAGTCCCCCTGCGAGAGCATTTGGTTTGACGCGAGTTGGATGCCTGCGGCGAATCCGAGGATGACATCTTTGAAGACTAGCATGAAAACCGAAGCAAAAACTCCGAGTCCACCGAGAAGGACAAGCGGTGACTTTCCTATGAGAATGGCAATGGTCAGAATAAGAACGACGAGAGTTCCAAGTAATTTGGCGACTTGGGTAAAGGTTGCGAGATTGAGCCGTTTTCCTGCCGAACTCTGGGAGAGAACGACCTGGAGAAAATTCAAGAGGGAATCGAATAGGAAATAGCAGGTCACCACGATGTAAATCAACGAGGCGTTATGAAGGGTGGCGGCCAACCATGGAACAGAAATGAAAAGTCCGGGGGAGGTAAGAAAAATAAATAATCCGGGCAGTAGGTGTGTGAGCCATCGGAAAACACCATGGCCCATCAGTTCGTTATCCCACGAAAACTCGGTTCTTTTGACCAAACGGCTCACTAGATTGAGAAGGAGCGGTCGGAAGAAGAGGTATAGGAGCGCAGAGGTGATGAGCAGTCCGCAAAGAAGAGTGCTTATCGCGACCGTGTGGTTTAGGGCCTCCGGAACAAAGTCCTGCTCGTCTATCCACTGGGTGATTTTATCGGCAAGGAAAGAAACCTTATTGTTAATCGGGGTGTTATTGACGAGCGAATTTACAGCTGGATCAGGTATGAAGGAATCTTCCGGCATGACATTAAGAGGGTTAAGGAATGGGGTGGCTATCGCAGGCAAGCGATTGCTCTGGCAATCTGTTCGGTTGTGATATCACTCGAAACAAATGCTTGAGAGGTTTGGTTCAGAAGAACGAAACGGATTTGGCCATCTTCGAACTTTTTGTCCCGCTGAAGAGAGATGAGAATAGCTTCGTCAGAAATGTCGTCGGGCAATTTGATGGGCAAACCATATTGTTCGAGGCACGCAATGAGTCGATCTCCCTCTTCGACGGTAAGGCTGGAGTTAGCCGAAGAGAGTCGAATAGCCGCGACCAGTCCAAGACTGATAGCTTCCCCGTGTAGAAAACGTCCATAGCCGCCGGCTGCTTCGATACCATGACCAATCGTATGGCCGAAATTGAGAAGCGCTCGGATACCGGTGGTCTCGCGTTCATCTTCTTCGACAATATTCGCTTTGATCAAAACATTGCGGGAAACGAGAGAAATGAGGTGATCGCGGATTTGGTCCCGTTGCTCGACAAGCTTAAGGAGTGATTCGTCGCGGATGGCGGCGTGCTTGATTATCTCGGCGAATCCCTCATTGAATTCACGTTCGGGGAGACTGCTTAATGTATCAACATCGGCCAAGACCAACTGGGGCTGATGGAAAGCGCCAAGTAAGTTTTTTCCTTCGGGTGTGTTGACGCCGGTTTTTCCGCCTACTGAGCTGTCAACTTGACTGACAATCGTCGTAGGTATCTGTACGCACGGGATCCCTCGTTGGAAGATGGCGGCACAGAATCCAGCTAGATCGCCAACAACGCCGCCACCGAGGGCGACCAGAAAAGATTTTCGGTCGAGACCAGAGTTGAGCATTTCGCGGCAGACTGAGGTAGCCTGTTCCATGCTCTTGGATGCCTCGCCCGCAGGAACTGTTATCAGGGTGGTTTCGATTCCAGCCTCGTTGAGGGAAGAGATCACAGTTTCCGCGTAGAGCGGGCCGACGTGGCTGTCAGTCACAACTGCCGCCTTACTGCTGTTTATTGAGGTCAGTGACTTGATTTGTGACGCTGTATGAGCAAGTAATCCCGTTCCGACGAGAACGTTGTAGTTTTCGTTCTCAAGCGTTAGAGAAATAGTCGTTGGATCGTCCCCGGTAACGGTAGCCATGGCAGTTTGACTAAAGAGTGAAGCAGCCTCGGAATCAAGGCTGAAAGGCGGGGCCGTTCGATTGAATCAACGTCTTGGGATCGTTTCGAGGAGTGCTTTGGCGGCTCCAGCTGTTGTCCTCTCGAGAGTCCCGCTGTTGTAGATGATTACCCGTTCTCCGCAAAAGTCGGTTGGGCTGATCAGCAAAGGCTCAATCCTTACCGAATCAGGATCTGCCCCGGGAATGTATATGTAAGGTAATTCGCTTCCTGTGGCCGGGTTGGTCCAGGTGAGGTGACTGCGGTTAGACAGGTAGACAGGAAACAAGTCGTCCAGTGCTTCAGGGAAGCCTCCGTTATCGATTGCATAGCTCTGGCAGGAATTGCTAACCATTCTCATTTCAGCCATCATTTTTACTTGATCAGCGCGGTCTTTGTTCTGCAGATAGGTTGGCAAAGCGATGGCAACCATAATGGGTGCGATTAGACTCCCAATGGCGCCAGTGGCGATTCCGGTCATGGCGATGCCCTTCCCCTTTAGCTGATCGGGAGCATTCCTTATTTTTTTGAGGGCGACGATTCCAAGAAAGATCGCAGGGATACCCGAGAGAAGG
>DCQY01000103.1 GCA_002323995.1 Akkermansiaceae bacterium UBA1506
CCATCACACCCCGGCTACCTCCGCATTTAAAGCCGAAGCTTCCAAGGGCGGGCTGCGGTCGACTGCTAGGTCTCCCTGCGGAAGTTCGAAGACTTAAAGTGGCCGCGTTCTTCGGAGGTTTACCCAGTCGTGGGCTTCCGTGTAAAACGAAAATGTGCGACAGAAATTATAATTGTTGTCGATCAACAAAATATTGGGTCGTTCGCCGGCAAAAAAGGCCGTCGAGCTTACGCCGACCCAAGCCAGAATATGCAAGACCGAGGCAATTTTGCGCGCCGCTTGGAGGCTGCCCAAGCGACTGAACTCGCAAATCATTCATGAGCAAAAACCAACGATCTCAATTATCGTATTTTTCCGGGACTTCATCCTCATTCTCAAGGTAAAAGGCCGTCTGAACGACATTTAGCCCATAGTTTGCAATCAACTCGAACTGATTGTTCATATCAATCACAACCATCTCTGTTTTAACCGTCGAGTTATCCAACGCCATGCGTCTCATGGCTTCTTTATTGTGCTGCTTACGAAGCTTATCCGTCTGCTTTTCGAGCGCTTCAGCTTTTTTAAGATCCTCTTCAGTAGCTCCTGCCACAAGCACTTCCATGTAGAGTTCAATCAGCTGCAAAATTTGATCAGCGAACTCTCGAACTTTACTCGTCGCTTCTTCCTTGAGGGCACGATTCTTTGAGTATTTCTGACTTGTAATCTGGATCAGTCGAAAGATCGCATCAGAGATTTCCTCAAGCTCTGAAACGATGCGCAACATTCGCCCAACAGACCGTGCATTATCAGGGCTTAGATTGGCTGCCGAGGTTTTGACGAGGTATTCCGTGATGTCATGAGTTAAGACATCAGCATCATCTTCCAAGGACTTCAGCCTTTTTACCTCGGCCGTGAGATCGGTCTCAGGATTGTTGAAAACGTTAAGATAGCCACCGAACATTTCCTTAGTAATACCCGCCAATTCAGAGGTTGCCTTCTCTGCCTCGGGAATATTTAGTTCACCGATATCTACCATACTCGACGAGATAAAGCGCAGTCGAGGCCCGGAAGCTCCCGGATCACCCTCCGGCTCTTTTACCCACTTAGTAACCAAACGAGCGATCTGCGGAACGAAAAAGATCAGCAACAAAATATTCGTCAGGTTGAATAGCGAATGAAAAATCGCGAGTTTAAATCCCACGTCGGAATCGTGCTTTTCAGTTCTAAAACTGTCCGGCAGGTGGTCTCCCAGCCAATCCACCCCAGCCGCGAATGGAAAAAACGCGATAAGCATCCACACCACTCCAATCATATTGAAAAGGAAGTGCGCTCGTGCGGCTCGCTTCGCGTTCACACTTGTTCCGATAGAAGCAAGCCATGCCGTTACCGTCGTTCCAATGTTCTCTCCCAAGACAATGGCCGCCGACTCATGAAACCCTATCCATCCCTGGATTGCCAGAGTCACCGTGATTGCCATTGCCGCTGACGAAGACTGCACCACCAAGGTAAGCAACACCCCGATCATGAGGAAGATAATCAATGAGACGTAGCCCTTCCCTGACACGCTCTCAACAAAAGCCCGAATGCTCTCCGCTTGGGCTTTTACTGCTTCATCCGTACTCGCCAGCATACTTCTGACATCGGGCACTGACTCTTTGAGTAGGAAAAGCCCATAGAACAATAAGCCGAAACCAATCAAAACTTCACCAAAACTCTTTAAACGATTCTTGCCGGCAAAGAACAAAGGTAATCCTATCCCGATGATCGGCAGAGCCACGGTCGAAAGAGAGAATTTTCCAATCGTCGCAATGATCCAAGCTGTCAGAGTCGTCCCTAGATTCGCCCCCATGATCACCCCAATAGATTCGACTAATGTGAGCAAGCCGGCGTTCACAAAACTAACAACCATTACAGTGGTTGCTGACGAGGACTGAATCAATCCTGTCGTGACCAAACCAGTAGCAACACCCGCAAATCGATTATGGGTCATGGTCGCCATAATCCGACGCATGCGATCGCCAGCAGTGCGCTGAATCCCCTCGCTCATAACTTTCATGCCGAAGAGGAAGACCCCTAGCGAACCCAATATTTTGAGAATGAAGATAACGGTGTCCATGATACCTCGACGAATTGAGCAAATATGACAGTTTTGTCACTCTAAATGTTGCAGCTTGCCCACTTTTTTTCGAGGACATTTCTGCTTTATCGGAAAACAAAACGGGGCGGCCTCATGACCGCCCCGTTGCAGGGATTGCTAGGAATCAATTGAATAAAAATTTAGCCATAAGTTCGGGTGAATGTATTGCAGGAACCATCTGAATAGTAGCTTCGATACGTGACTACGGTGACATAGTAGCTTCGAGGTCTTCCACAATGGTCGTACTGAACCCGTCTGTGGCGGCAACGATTGATTTCGCAGGTGCGGACAAGGTAGCGAGGCGCGCAGGTGTTTCCTCGGTAGTCGTAGTTGCGGTAACTTGATCTATAGCTGGGGCGGTAGCCGTGATAATATCCCCCGTATCCCCCCGTTGAGATACTAAATCCAAAGCGTCCGGCTTCCGCTTCGTGGGTAGAACTAAAAAGGGCTGCAGCGGCTAAGGCAGTTGTAATGAGAGCTGTTTTCATAGGTCTTTAATCTCTAGTGCTGAGAGAAAGACGGGCCAAGACAACCCCCTATTCAACTTTTTGGAATTTTCCCAGAATCCCAAAAACTTTGGACTTAAAACTACTCGTTGAGAGAGGCCAACAAGCCTTTCCGCATGGCCTCGGCTGGCGCTTCTTCGTTTTGCCAAAACTCAAAGGACAAGGCGCCTTGCCACAAAAGCATTCCAAGTCCATTCGCAGCCCTTGCTCCTGCTGCTTCCGCATCAGCCATGAGACGAGTCCTTGCGGGCGCGTAGACCATGTCATAAACGAGATGATGTGGCCTAATTAAATGGGAGGGCACCACCTCAGGATCCGTGCGCTTCATCCCGACCGAAGTCGCATTGATGATCAGGTCAATCTGATCTAACTCACGCTCCATTGCCTTTTCTTCCCACGGGATGGCGACGAGTCGATCCGCAGGCCCTTCCAACTTATCAGGATCAACAAAAAGGTCGTCAAGATCTTCGGCAAGAGCTTTGGCTTTCTCGACCGTCCGATTCACGAGGACGAGGCGTTCGCATTGATCCATGGCGCACTGAACGGCTGCCGCTTTGCCAGCCCCCCCTCCTGCACCAATCAACATAATGCGAAGATCGGCCAGATCGATCGAAAACTCTTCTCGAATTGCCCGCTTCATCCCTGGAGCATCGGTGTTGTGACCAATCAATTGATCCCCATTGATCGCGACAGTATTTACCGCACCGATGCGCCTAGCTACTTCAGTCATATCATCCACAGCCTCAAAGACTGCACCTTTGTGGGGAATCGTGATGTTGGTGCCGATAAATCCTGCTTCCTTGAGAGCCTCAAGCGCGTCATTGAGTTCCTGAGGCAGAATATGAAACCTCACGTACTGAGATCCAACTCCAGCAGCCTTAAGGCCGGGGTTATGCATTTGCGGTGAGCGGGAATGATCTACCGGATCCCCGAATACAGAAAAACGCGCCGGGAGGTCAAGGTCGACGGCGACTTCGGCCCAATTTTTTAAATCGGCAACTGTGTAAACGTTCTTTGCTTCCGCCATAGAAACGAAACTAAAGCACGCCAAAAGCGTTCCGCAATATCCCTGACAAACTCAACTCCGCTCAAGAATCAACGAAATCACGCATGCTCTCTGCAATAATCGCCACACTCACGCAACCAGCGTCAGGCTTTCCGAGAGACTTCTCGCCGAGGGTTTTGGCACGACCCATTGTTGCGATCATGTCCTCGCTCGCATCACGACCTGCGACAGCTCCCGTCGCAGCCGCAGTCATTGCTTCGGTGACCGAACCGGTCGCATCTGCCGAATTTTGGGCCGCCGGGACGAGCGCATCAACCATTGTTTTGTCTCCAGGCTTAGCTCCACCTCGACTCATCACATTGTCAGAACCTTCCTTCCAAAACGTCGCAACACCTGCTCCATCGAGAGACTCAGCATCTTTCAAAGCCTTACCCCCGGAACGGAACAAAGTTCCGAAGACAGCGCCGGAGGCACCCCCCATGCTCGACATCATCGCCATGCCGACTCCCATAAAAACTTTACCGACACTGGAAAAATCGTTTCCATCGAGCGCCTCTTTGACCGCAGTCATACCACGCTCCATACCGATGCCATGGTCTCCATCGCCAAGAGCACGATCCGCATCGGTAAGGATTGGTTCCGCTTCAATGATTTTGTCTGCCACCACGAGCATCATCTCGCGAGTCTCATCAATGGTAAGATATTCTTTGGCCATCGTTCTAATTGCTTTCTACTTTTAGCCGGGGTCAATCCTAGCCACCAAAGTTTGTTGATTCAAATTTGGATTCTATTCACCCGCCGTAACGCCCCTCCATCTTGCTAAAGCAAACCGACTGGCAGGGCATTTCCCAGTATCTCTTTAGCTCATCATCCATTCGAGTCAGCGAGATTGAAACGCCAGACATCTCTTGGCAAGTCGTTAGCGGCCCCACCATCACATCGTAGATGTTGATGCCCTTGGCTGTGAGTTCGGCTTTAACCTTACGCAGCACGATAAGGCATTCCATCATCGTCGTGGCACCGAGGGAGTTGATAAAAACCAAAACGTCATCGCCAGAAGCAAGCGGTTCCACTTCGTCATCCTTCTCAAAGTCTTCAATGACTAAGTCAAGCATCTTGGGTGTCAATTCATCGGCGGTCGTCATCGGGATTTCACCGACACCAGGTTCACCATGAATACCCATCCCGAGGCCAATCTGGTCCTCGTCGATTTCAAAAGTTGGTTTGCCCGTAGCCGGTATCGATCCTGGAGACATCGAAACGCCAACTGAGCGGGTCTGAAGAACCGCCTTTCTTGCCGCTGCCTCAAGTTCGTCGAGCGATGTGGCGATCTGCGACGCTGCCCCCGCCATCTTTACAATGGGAACAAGCCCGGCAATACCGCGACGCTTTTCCTTCTCGGTCGGAGGAGCTGAACAGACATCATCCCAGATTAGAACCGTGCGAACGTCAATGTCTTCATCATCTGATAACTCAGCACCAAGATCGAAGTTGAGCACATCGCCCGCATAGTTGCCATAGAGATACAACACGCCGTTACCACGATTGACCTCCTCAGTTGCCTCGAAAACGATGTTGGGCGGAGGCGCGGCAAAAATATCACCACAGGCAGCGCCATCAGCCAAGTTGCGACCGACCAGACCGTGATAAATCGGTTCGTGACCACTTCCACCCCCGACAAGCAAGGCAACTTTGTTATCAGGGATGTCATTTTTCACGATCGAACGGGATCCGACAAACTTACATTCTCCGTTGTAGGCGTCGACAAGACCTTCTAAGAGTTCGTCGGCGACCTTGAGGGGATCGTTAATGAGTTTCTTCATCTCAAATGGGAATACGAAAATTTCAGCTTCTTGTTGTCTCAGAGTTTATGGATTAACTCAAATGGAAAATGCCGCCAAACTATTTAGCGAGACACATTTAGCGGAATTCGATACAGTGCCCCCATGCCTCAGGGAGCCTCCCTTTCCCAAGCGATTGTCGCTACTATTTTAGCCCTCAGTTTTGGCGCGGTTTCAGCCAAGGAAACGCTGGAGGGCGATCTGGATCCATTCATTCATCTCCCCAGCTCCTATCATCTAACTCCCGACGACCTAGAAGCTCTCTTCGATCAGGGGAATTGGAGTAATAACCCATACTTTGACTGGCTTACTTCCGATCGCTCTAGAGCGATTTTCAAGCGCAAGAATCAGCCAAGTCTCAAGGTCAATCTTAGCCTGCTTGGGGGATCGGTTCCCATCGAAGAAGCCATCATCGACTTCAAAGACGGGAAGTTCCTCGGAATTACCATTTCGATTTTCAACCGTGGTGATGGCGGATCGATCAGTGACGAAGATTTCAGGAACCGCACTAAACTGGTCGGACAGCATCTTGGAAAGCAACTTGCGGTGCGCCCCACCCGACGAGAGGCCAAACCAACCCAGGGGATGCTGACAGAGGGCTATGTCTGGATTTCTGCTCGCGGTAAAGCGGTGTTAGAGAACAACCCAAAAGAACGCAGTAATGGAAAAGTCGAATTTCTTCGCATGCGCCTAGCCAAGCGTGATGCAGAAGGTGCCTATGAGGCTGCCACCCAAACTCGGTCGGCTGCGAGCGTCCGCCTCTCCGACTTGCCTCGCAACGTAGCCCGCCGCAGCGACGGAAGTGTTTTCATCGATGGAATTCCGATGGTCGATCAAGGGGCGAAGGGCTACTGCGCCGTAGCCTCGGCCCAGCGACTGTTCGAATACTACGGCATCCCCTCCGATATGCACCAACTCGCCCTGATAGCAGGTTCGGATCCCAACGCCGGAACCAACTCAATGGCAATCAATCGCGAACTGGGCTCAATCGACCACCTCTTCAAAACACGGTTCGAATGCCTCGCGGTCGCAGGCCAACGGGGCAGCGGACTCTTCGAACTTAAAGACGAAAAATACGTTGGCGATCCGATTACCGAAAAGAAGTTTTACCAGATGATTCAAAAATCCGTCGATGCTGGGATTCCACTTCTCTGGGGTCTAACTGTTGGTCAGTTCGCCGAAGACCCGCCGCTAAAGATGCAGAGCAGTGGCGGGCATATGAGGATGATAATTGGTTACAACGAAGCCGAAAATCGTTTGATCTTCTCTGACTCCTGGGGCGCCGGCCACGAGTTCAAGACCATGGACTTCAGCGATGCCTACAAGGCAACCCACGGGCTCTTCAGTATGAAACCGATCTTGCGATGATCATTCATGTCACCTGTCACCACTCTCAGGCAATGACTATTTGTCTGCTGTTCCACTCTGCAGAATCAGTTCCGGCCGATAGATATCCTTATTGTTAGCCTGAAACTCAGCTTTCAAAGTGACTTTGAAAGCTGTTAAATCAACAAGGTGCCATCTGAGGAATTTCCAGCTCCCCGTGTTACCGTCATGCTCGATCCCAACCAGTAAATGATGCGCGTCGTGAAGCACCTTATTAGTCTCCCTCCGGGGAGTGAAATAGAACGTCCGGAGGCTTGAATTCATGGAGCCGTCCGCGACCACCTTAGGATCAAGATAAATTACCCGCCCCGATCCAATATGACGAATCATCAGGTCAGGATAACCGGCCCGTTGCAGATTGCCTTCAGCCGTTCGCGGATAATCACACTCCAGCTCTGGATCAGCTCCAACTTCCTCAAGCAACGCGCTCTCAAAATAAGCACTGACTTCGTTGATACGACTCTCCGAATTAGTGGGAGAACTGTCACGATTGAATCTTTTCAATACTCGGGCCATTGCCGCTTCGAGTCCCGCTAAAATTTCAGCATCGACCGGTTCCTCAGGGTTCATTGGCAATACCCGATTCCCGGTCGAGGTTTCGATCAATTGGCTGAAAGCCACGTCCCTGTAGACTCCTCCGCCATTAAGCACTGACAAAACCAGGGACTCCACCGAAGGTTCGGATTGAATAATCACTTGAGGAGCATTCCGCCGCTCACAACTAATACCTCCAAGCAGTAGGAGGAGAGACAGGACTTTTAGCAGCTGTTTCATTTGTATGAGATTGCCCCCTTCAAGGCGGCAACAGCAGCCTCTGCACCAGTCGTATCGGCCGCATGCACTCGTCCTAAAAGCTCGCCTGAAGAGACTAACGCGCCTACCTTAATCAATTTATCGAAACCCACCGAAGAATCAATGACATCATCAGCGCGACTCCGCCCAGCGCCAAGCGACACGGTGCAGCGACCAATCGTCTCAGCATCGACAGACGCAACCATTCCCGATTGTTCGGCAGTCACTTCACGAATGACCGGAGCCCGAGTCCGAGCGCCGAGGTCATCAAGTGCCGCCACATCCCCTCCTTGGCTTCCCACCATCTCCTGAAATTTTTGCCACGCAGAACCATCGTCGAGCCAGCCTGCCAGTTGGGAAGCGCCCACATGACTGACCTCTCTGGCTAGAGAAATAACAATCGATCGGAGGTCTTCCGGGCCGCCACCCTTAAGTGTTTGGATGGATTCGACCACCTCCAAAGCATTGCCGACAGCGCTTCCTGTTGGCTCGTCCATAGGATGGTAACAGACTCTTGTGTCGACACCCATGGCCTCGCCCACTGCCTGCATTGCTGAACCAAGCGATTCCGCTTCCGGTCTTGTCTTCATAAACGCTCCTGTGCCAAACTTCACATCGAGGACTAGAGCATCGAGCGTCTCAGCCAACTTTTTGCTCATGATCGAAGCCACGATCAAGGCCTGACTCGGAACCGTTGCCGTGACATCTCGCAGGGCATAAAGCTTTTTATCAGCAGGGCAGACATCAGATGTTTGGCCCATCATGACCACCCCAATCCGCTCGAGCTGATTCATCGCCTCTTCCTGACTGATCCCGACGCGAAATCCCGGAATCGATTCCAGCTTATCGAGGGTTCCTCCCGTGATTCCAAGACCACGGCCGGAAATCATGGGCACCCATAGATCGTCGCAGGCGAGTAGCGGCGCAAGAATAAGCGATACCTTGTCGCCAATCCCACCCGTGGAATGCTTATCGACCACCTTCGGCGTTCCTTCAGGAAATTGAAAGACCTCCCCGGATTCTAGCATCGCCCGTGTCAAGGAGGCGGTTTCTTCCTCCGACATGCCTTGAAAGTAAATCGCCATAGCAAGAGCCGACATCTGGCAATCCGGTATTTCTCCGCGGGTATATTCAGCAATAACCGAGCGGATCTCTTCGTCAGAAAGCGCCTTGCCGTCGCGCTTTGTTTCGATGATCGAAGGAATATGCATCAAGGATGATTGTCGCTATCCTCCCATGTCCTGAAAAGCAAAAAAACTTTTCCCGAGCTTGCCTCACTTGACCCGTCCCCTAATATTCGGCGCTATGGCCGCTGATTTAAATTTCAAGCAGGAGCTTGTGGGCTGTTTTGGTTTTCCTGTATCGGAGAACCCGACGCAGGCCATGATTGAACCCGCCTTTCGCGATATGGGGCTCGACTGGCGTTATCTTACCCTTGAAGTAGCGCCTAATAACCTGCCCGCTGCAGTGGCAGGAGCGAGGGCTTTCGGCTTCCAAGGCTTCAACTGCACCATCCCCCATAAAGTAGCAGTTATACGGCATCTCGATGGCCTCGGTGAATCCGCCGAACTGATGGGAGCAGTGAACTGCGTTGTTAACCGCGATGGAAAACTGATTGGTGAGAATACTGATGGTAAAGGCTTTGTCTCGAGCTTTACCGAACTGGCTAACCCAGCTGGTAAAACTCTTGTTCTTCTGGGAGCTGGAGGTGCCGCCCGCGCTATCGGAGTCGAAATGGCGCTAGCCGGCGTGAAAGAAATTCACCTTGTTAATCGTAGCGAACAACGGGGACGGGAACTCAAAACCCTTTTTTCAGGAAAGCTTAATGACGCCGTTGGCGGCGGACTCGAAGTCACTTTACACAACTGGGTAGACGACTTTGATATTCCTTCAGGAACCGATATTGTTGTTAACGCTACCAGTATAGGGCTTTTCCCTGACGTCGATGCCCGAATCCCGTTAAACATCAACTCTCTAACCACTGACATGGTGGTCGCTGACGTGATTCCGAACCCTCCCACCACACGACTCGTTCGCGATGCAAGGAAAAAAGGTTGTCAGGTTATCGACGGACTTGGGATGCTCGTCGCTCAGGGAGTTATCGGGATCGAATACTGGACCGGTCGGAGTCCTGATCCGGTGGTGATGCGCCGGGGATTGGAGGATGTGTTTGGGGGTTAAGTTAGAACACCTCGTCCAACTTCAAGATTAGAAAGGCAGAAACCCGCGCCAAATCGCGATCGCCTAAAATACGACTCCAGATAGTCAACTCAGAGCAGTCCCCTCCCTTTACTGGATTTCGCCAGTCAAAAGGGAGCCTATTCGTGCCAATTCTCTGAAGTTCATTCCCGAGCAAGTGAAAGGAAGGAAAAGCGATTTTAACGCATCAGACCGCACCTCCCTGAAGCTTTTAGCGCTGTGATTGCGTTCGCTGGAGCGCGTCCATCAATTCGCTCATCTTTTGCAAAACGCCCATGATCTCGGAGCTAGGTGAAAGGAGGCTAGTCGTGGGATCAGTTGGAGAATCATCGGAATCTGCCCCCATCGCCGAGCCAACAGGTGAGATGACCCATGCATCGACCCAAACGCTTTCTCCTTTGGCGAATCCTTCCAGAAGAAGTCGGGACTCAAGGTCTGGCATATGCCCTGCACCATAGAACACCGCCAGTCTCTTCGAACCTTGGGCGATCATGTCATTAACCCGCCGCATGACCACTTTATTTCGCTCTGAAATCAGAACAGTGCCATCTTCACCTTCGATCTTAGTAATCAGTTCTTCAGCTTCTCCAAGGAAAGGGGCCAGCGAACGCTTTAAGGTGCTGCTGTTGCCAGTGAGAACCGCGGAAACCAGTTGATTCATCAACACGTTCATCGCGGCTTCGTCAGCGGCGATGCCCTTACTGTCCCCTGCCTCCGTTAGAACCATAGCTCGTTCAAGGATGGTTCCAAAGCTCTGGTTGCGGGCTTCCATCAAACCTTCGTATTGAGTCCAATCGACATCCGCATGAACGAAGTTATCAGCTTCGTAGTCGATAGTTTCGAGTTGGAACTCGAGGCCGAGAAACGCCTTCGCCAACTGCTGCAATCCTTGGACTGGATCAACATTCGCATCCAGATCCTCTTGTCGGAATTCTCCACCCACCAATTCATAGAGAACAGCGTCGTAGTCTTTCAGGTGGTCGTTCAATTTTCCGTAGTATTCCGCGTCGCCTAAATGCACCACAGAAACCAAATCAACGATGACGTCCTTTCGCGAAAAGCGGGCAGTGGCCGTCTGCAACTTCGACTCTGACGCCGCATCTTCTTCAATGTAGCGAATGTAATCTGCTACTTCTGCCCCGGTCCGTTCAACGGGCGCCGTGGGCTGCCCATGAACCAAACTAAACTGACAGCAAGCCAGTAGAAAAATGCTGAGAGTCTTAAAATACTCCATCTCTATTAATTAATAACGCGCAGCCTTCCCGCGCTAAGTCTATTGTATTTCTAAAGCCACAAAATCACCGCCCCCACTGCGTGCATAAATGCGTCCGTTCGCGAAGACCGGTACTGTCCAAACACGGGGAGAGACGACTTCCTGAGTCAGAGTCGGCTCGTAGCCATTCGGACTAACCTTCGCAATCTGTAAGGTTCCCTGTTCAGACAAAACTAATAGCTGGTCACCAACAACGGTCGCGGTGCCATGCCCCACGCTTTCTTCTAGCCACTTGGTCTCGCCCGTCATCATATCCAGACACTTCAGACCCGTTCCATCCTGACTTTCGTTCCCATCGACACCGTAGAGGTGACCGTCCACTAGAATGACCGCGTTCATCTGAGTCTTCATATCACGATTCTGCCAGACTCTCTCTGGATCACCCTCACCCGTCCACTTAACCAGGACTGCTCCTTTTCCATAGCCGCTAGAGATAAAAATGTAATCACCTGACACTATCGGGTCCGCCGAGTTAACCCCGTAACGCGTCATCCAACGGTATTCCCAAACAGGCATTCCTGTCTCAGCCTCCACACAGACGTAGGCACGTTTGTTTGAAAAAATGAGAAATAACTTTCCATTTTTCTCAAAAGGATACGGCGTGGAATACCCGGCCTCCTCGTCCTCTGATTGCCAGACCAAACTCCCGTCCGACTTCTTCAGAGCGAGGCCGGACTCTCCAGCAGTTACATAAAGATGATCACCTTTGGGAAGTGGCGCTCCGCTAAAGCCCCATGTCGGCATGCTGTAGCCAAAATCCTCTTTGAGGTGCTTTTCCCAAATGACTTGCCCCGTGGTGAGATCGAGACAAACCAACTCACCCTGACGAGCCGCATGATAGACACGATCACCTTCAATTGTTGCTGTTCCGGTCGTGCCTCCCTGGAAGTAAAGGTCCCCTAGCGGCTGTGGGTAAGAACGCGTCCACCTCTCTTCGCCTGTCACTTCATCGAAGCAAAAAAGCGTATCGGTTTCCTTCCCATCATGCCCCGAAATAATCACGCTCCCGCCCGCAATCACCGGGGCACTGTAGCCAAGTCCGAGATTCGCTTTCCATATCACTTTGGCTGTTCCTTCGGCCGGAAGACCTTCCTCTCTCGAAATACCATTCAGATCAGGGCCCCGGAAAATCGGCCAGTCGCCAGCGATCGAAGTAGAAACAAGATTGAGACTAAGCCAGATTGCCAGATTGACTCGGAGAAGGGAAAGAACCAGCATCTTCATATGGTAACTCTTCCGCAGATCGCTACCTTGGCAATAGTCATCTTCGCCACAAGCACGTCCGTTTTGGCGGACCTAACAGCCGAAACATGGGGCAACTTGCCCGACGAGCGCGAAGTCACTCTCTATACCCTAACCAACGAGAAGGGCACCCGTGTCCGACTCTCCGACTACGGAGCTCTTTTGGTGTCTATCGAAACAAGCGACCGAGAGGGTAATCTCGAAAACATTACCCTCTCGTATCACTCTCTCGACGCCGCGCTCGCCGGCGGTGTTTACGGATCCGTCATCGGAAGGTTCGCCAACCGAATAGGCGGCGGCGGCTTTTCTATTGACGGAAATCGCTACGATCTTCCAAGCACTAACCCCAAAACCAAAGTCACCATCCACGGTGGAAAGACTGGGTTCCAACGGCAACTCTGGCAGACAGATAAGTCATTCAAATCAGACTCGGTCTCGTTCTCACTTGAGAGCCAGGACGGCCACGAAGGATTTCCAGGCAAGGTTAACGTCACCGCCACCTACACGCTGACTGATGAGAACGAATTAATCATCGAATACACCGGCAGAACAGACCAGCCTACTCACCTAAACCTCACCAACCATGCCTATTTTAATCTCGCCGGAGGAGGCGACATCCTCTCTCACGAACTTGAGATGAAAGCCGCTGAAGTTCTCGAACTCGACGACCGAAAGTTACCGACCGGCAAACTTCTTACCGTAGCCGACACTCCTTTCGACTTTCAAACGAAAAAGCCTGTAGGGAAAGATATCGAATTCATCGCTACCGGCGGCTATGATCACTGTTTCAAAATCTACCCATTCTCAAAACCGGGCCCTAACGAATTTGCAAAGTTAATCGAGCCAAAGTCCGGTCGCACCATGAGCGTTCACACGACCAAACCTGGAGTGCAGATCTACACGGCTAATCACTTCAAGGGAAAGCCTTACCCACGCTGGGGGGGCATTTGCTTTGAAACACAGTTCTTTCCCGACGCTCCTAACCAGCCCACCTTCGCCTCCAGCCTGTTACGTCCTGGCGAAAATTATTATCACATCACGAAATTTGTCTTTGGCATCGAGGATTAACTGCTCAAGTGCTACCCAACGCTTTGGCAGCTATCCGTAGGTTTTGTCCTCCGTGTTTGCGGTAGTTTAATCCAGAATTAATCAGGGCTTATATTTACTCTTGCTTACTTATGATCCAGCAAGCTATTCCCATCACCTTCCAGCACCGCGTGTCTTTCACTCACGGTGCTTTTGATGCAAAGAACCACATCCTTCGAGACCTTGTTGCCGATTCCTGTGAACTCGGTGAGCAGTCTAAGGTGATGGTGCTGCTGGATTCCGGCGTAGCGGAATCAAATCACGGTCTCGCCGAAAAGATTTCCCAGTATTTTGCCGTCCACGTTGACACGCTAAATCTCGTCACTGAACCGATAATCATGCCCGGCGGTGAGCCCTGCAAGAATAACTGGTCTCTCGTCGAAAAGATATGGCAAGCAGTCGAATTCCATAAGATCTGCCGCCACTCCTACATCGTCGCCATCGGCGGCGGCGCCTTTCTCGACCTCGCCGGTTTTGGTGCCTCCACCGCTCATCGCGGAATCCGTCTGATTCGCATGCCCACCACATCGCTCAGCCAGGGTGACGGCGGTGTTGGCGTAAAAAACGGAGTGAACTACTTTGGGAAAAAGAACTGGGTAGGAAATTTTTCAGTACCGTTTGCTATCGTCAACGATCTCGAGTTTATCAGCACACTTCCTGATCGTGCCTGCCGCGATGGAATCATTGAAGCCATCAAAGTTGCCCTAATCCGTGACAAGGATTTCTACCAGTATCTGACGGAAAATGCCAACAAGTTGGGAAGGCTTGAAACCCGGCAATTGGAGTTGGCTATTCGACGGAGCGCCGAAAATCACGTAAATCACATCGCCACCAGCGGGGATCCTTTCGAGTATGGTTCTGCGAGGCCCCTGGATTTCGGCCACTGGGTGGCACACAAGCTTGAACAACTATCAAATTTTGAAGTTAGTCACGGTGAGGCCGTCGCCATCGGAATGGCAGTGGATATCGTCTACTCAGTGCACATTGGCCTGCTCGCCCGTCGCACTGCAGACGAGATCCTTGATCTGATTCAGACGGTTGGTTTTGAGCTATGGTCTAGCTATCTTGAACAGGAGCAACATGGCCGCCCCGTGATCCTCGCGGGGCTCGAAGAATTCCGCGAGCACCTCGGAGGCAAACTAACGATCACGCTGGTTCCTGAAATCGGCGAAAAGCTCGAAGTTCATGAGATGGACGAACATGCTGTTATCAAATCGCTCGAAGACCTAAGACACCGATTCTCAGAGAAAAAAGCGTCACCTCGATCCGCTTAAATTGTGAAGGCACAAAAAAGCCCGCCAATCACTTGGCGAGCTGTGGTCAAATACGAGATTAAACCCGGCTAAATCAGGGAATTTTAAGAACTTGGCCGGGATGAATCGTGTCCGTCTCCAGACCATTGGCACGCTTAATGGCGGATACTGAAGTGTTGTTTGCCAAGCTGATCCGGTAAAGATTTTCTCCACCTGCTACCGTGTGTGTTTTGCCTGAAGAAGGGCTGCTGAAGTTACTCGCAGCAGTGCTACCACTGTAACTGGGAGGGGTTTCTGCGTAGCTTGGCACGGAACGCAGCGATGGAAGCGCTGGAGCAGGAGATTGAACTTCGGTTGGGGGCGTGTAAGTACTCTGGCTGTAACTTGGATAGGCAGTTGAGGTTGCCGAACTGGATGGCTCTTCAGCGTTGCTGTTGTAGGTGGAACCGTTCGGCCCGTAATAGGGATTGCTCTGATAAGGATTAGAAGAGGCGATTTGGTTCTCGCAGGAAACGGTCAAAAGAGCGAGCCCGAGGGGCAGCAAGTATAGGTATTTCATGATCAGAGGTTGGCGGTTTAGTAAGATAGCTAAAATATTAAGATTTATTAACTAAACCGCAAGCATTTTTTAAGAAGTAGATGGAGACATTTACATGAATTTTTTTATCCATTCCGCTCCTCTTCAATTCTCCTCGCCTTTCCTTTAATTCGCTCTTGCGTCGGCCTCTGACGGCGATAATGCTGCCTGCACAAGTCTATGAGCATTTCGCGAGCCCTTATCTCCGTTTCCGACAAAGCTGGCTTGGAGTCCCTTGCCAAGGGACTCCACGAAAACGACGTCGAGATTCTTTCCACCGGTGGAACCGCCAAGTTCATTGCCGATCTCGGCATTCCTGTCGTTGAGGTTTCCGACTTCACCGGTTTCCCCGAACTTTTCGACGGACGAGTCAAAACACTTCATCCAAAGGTTCACGGTGGCCTCCTTCATCGACGTGACAGCAAGGAGCATGTGGAACAGGCTAATGAAAATGATATTCTCCCGATCGACTTGGTGGTCGTGAATCTTTACCCCTTCGAAGAAACCGTCGCCAACGAAGGCGTTACGCGCGCGGAAGCTATCGAACAAATTGACATCGGTGGCCCCAGCATGCTGCGATCGGCAGCGAAGAATCATGATGCCGTTACAGTGGTGGTCGAACCATCAGATTATGATGTGATTCTTTCTGAACTAGATGAACACGAGGGCAACACGACGCTAAAGACTCGCGAGCGCCTCGCCATCAAAGTATTTCAGCGCACCGCCGCTTACGACGCTGCCATTGCCTCCCACCTCAACGACATCCAGGAGACTGAGAGTTCCTTCTCAGTATCACTACCCCTCGCACAAGAACTGCGCTACGGCGAAAACCCTCACCAAGAGGCATCCCTCTACGGTAACTTTGGTGATTATTTCAAACAACTGCAGGGCAAAGGCCTAAGTTACACAAATGTTCTCGACATTGGCTCCGCGGCAGAACTCATCCTAGAATTTCGCCGGCCGGCCGTTGCTATCCTAAAACACACCAACCCCTGTGGCGTTGGCGCTGACGAGGATGACCTTCGCCTTGCCTGGGAAAAGGCATTCGAAACTGACCGGCAGGCTCCCTTTGGGGGCGTTATTGTTTGCAACCGCCCTCTCGATATCGGCTTTGCCCGCGTCATTTCTGAAATCTTCACTGATGTGATTATTGCTCCCGAGTTTGAAACCGATGCTCGAGCGCTGCTGCAAAAAAAGAAGAACCTTCGTCTCATCCAAATGCACGAGGCTTTCCGCGACACTCTCACCGATCCGGTGATTCAATCCGCTCCGGGAGGACTTCTCGTTATGGATCATGACACCCGCGCTCTCGGACTTGATAATATCGAAAAGAAGGTCGTGACCCAGCGTCCTCCCACCGCCGAGGAAATCGAAGCCATGCGTTTTGGCTGGCGCATCGTAAAACATGTGAAATCCAACGCGATTGTTTTCACAACAAGCGACCGTACTCTTGGCATCGGAGCAGGGCAAATGTCCCGCGTTGATTCGTGCCGACTTGCTACATGGAAAGCGGAGCAAGCCGGACTCAGTCTTAAGGGCTCCGTTGTCGCCAGCGATGCCATGTTTCCCTTCCCTGACGGTCTCGTAAATGCACTCGATTCAGGAGCGACCGCCGCGATCCAACCAGGTGGCTCCATCAGAGACGAAGACGTCATCAAGGCAGCCAACGAGCACGAAGCCGCCATGGTCTTTACCGGACACCGCCACTTCCTGCATTGATCTGCCTCCTCCATTAGTTCGGGAAATCTGAGAAGTCCAAGTGACGCGAACGTCATTGGCGACTATCCTATTACCCATGGCGATCGATTGGAAAATACTCGGGGCTCCAGGAGCTGATAATTCGCTCCTCGTCGCGGTGAACTCAGGTCACGCCGAATCACGCCTCCTTTTCGATTGTGGTGAAGGCTGCCTCAACAGCCTTAAACCTTCTGAAATCCAGTCAATCAGGCACCTCTTTTTTTCCCACTACCACATGGATCACGTGTCAGGCTTTGACACGTTTTTCCGTCACAACTACAATCGCCCCGAGATTCCCGTCCAAGTCTGGGGTCCGGCAGGCTCGATCGAACTATTCTCCAATCGGTTCCGTTCCTTCACTTGGAATCTGCATGCCGATCAACCCGGAGAGTGGATTGTCCGGGAGACTGAAAAGGATTCCGTGCGGGGAGCCCGTTTTTTTACACGGGAGGCTTTCACAAGCGCTCACCATTTGCCCGTCGTTTCGACTGAATCGGGCACTATTCTGTCTGAGGCTGAATTTTCGGTGACGTGCCTTTCCCTGCCGCATCATAACATCAGTTCGAGCGCCTATTTGGTCAGAGAAAAAGATCACATCAATGTCTCTCCTCAAGCACTTGCTTCGAGTGGATTAATCCCGGGTCCGTGGCTGCAGCGTCTGACTGACTCGACCCCTGACGGAGACTCCGTAGATGTGAACGGTAAATCTATATTAGTTGGCGAGTTGCGCCGCGATTTACTCCGGACAAGCCCCGGTCTGTCACTGGCCTATCTCACTGACTTTTGCATCACACCCAGCACGAAGGAATGGTGCGATGTGGTCGAATGGATTGGGGGAACGAATACTCTTATCTGCGAATGTCAGTATGCCACGTCCGATGCAAGTCTGGCCCAACGCAATGGTCATATGACGGCTGATCGCGTTGGACAGCTGGCCAACGAGGCGGGGGTCGAAACCCTTGTATTGCAGCATCTTTCACGGCGCTATAGCGAAGGAGAATGGGCCAAAATGAGAAGCGAAGCAGCGGAACAGTTTCAAGGAGCCGCTTTCCCACCTAACTGGAATATTCCTTAGCCCGACTACTTCAATACCAGAGGCGCGCCTCATTTGACTGATTTAACGACTTCGCGAGGTGAAGCGCAGCAAAGATCTTGAAGTCGACAAATTTACCTTCCCCTTGACGATCTCGACACCACTTGGTCACATCTGCCTGATGAACGAAGTGGACCCTTATATCTTCACCGCCAACACCGCCGCCCTTAGTCATTCTGGTCAAACCCGTCGCATAAAACAAAGTGACAAACTCATCGGTCAAGCCGGCTGAAGATGTCCCCTCGCTCAACATCGTCCAGTTCTTCGCTTCATAGCCCGTTTCTTCTTTAAGCTCCCGCTTGGCAGCCGTAACCAGGGGTTCCTCCTCCTGAAGGGGTATATCACCAACAAGACCTGCAGGAAGCTCGATAACATGCCGTCCAACCGGGGGACGATACTGTTCGGTCAGGACAACCTGTTTGTCGTTGGTGAGAGCAAGGATAGCAACGGCGCCCCTCGCATTAGTTCGAGTCACGTATTCCCAGTGAGCCGAAGTCTTCCGATAAGTGAGAAACTTGCCTCGGTAAATCTCTTCTGATTCTTCAGCCATGAGAGGAGGTTCACGCAAAACTAAATTTTTGAACTGAGAATCATCTGATTCGCTTCAAATCTGATTTCGCCGAGCTGATTAAGTGTGTATTCCTCCTCTTGCAGAGCTCCCTTGATACGACCAAACAGATCAATCACCGGCTTGATGTTACCAGAACCCATACTGATTTTTCCGATGGTGAACTCGACCACCTCATAACGCATCTGGTAACGAAAAGATTCAGCCCTAAAGCGGCTGGTCAATGTGACTGGTATCCCGAAAAAGTTGCGAAGAACATAGACTTCGCCCCCATTCGGCAGGAGATCAACGTAGACCCCGTCAAAAGCTACGATCGCACCCATGAGACCTCCCTGTTGTCCCTGAATACGATGATTGATGTAGGCGTTGAGATCAGATTCCGAGATCACCACCTCCTCTGACTGACTCACCATGACTCCCTGAGCCTCACTGAGCAAATTTCTTGGCTCGCTGTTGTCCAGCAGATTGGCTGGATAACCCGCAATCCCCGAAAGATCTTTGGGCAAAAGAACCATGATCACGAGGACTAGCATCGCAATACCTATGAGGCCGATAAAAACATTCATCACGCCTCCCCCTCCGTAGGTTGTGGAGGGGCGCTGATGGGGAGTTTTTCGCGAAGGCGCTCCGCCTCTTCGGCTCACGCCACCGGTTCGTCGAGTCACGATCTTCTTTTTGGTCACTTTTCTTGGAGCCCTGCGCCGAGGTATACCTGCGGAGGCTGGCTGACTAACAGGTTGCGGAGCCTGGGCACCATCGTAAACACCTGCGGCGTGAGATTCCGGAGGCGCAGGGGAAACAGGATCAACATAGGCCTGATTAGGATCGTGATACTGAGCAGAATAAGGAGGTTGATGGGCCAGATCATCGTAGACACCAGGCTGAGCATCTTCATGAGGAGTCGGTGAGTGCCCTTGCTGACTTTCACCAGCTTCTGACTGCTGAGGGTGATGTTCTTCTTCAGGGTTCATGTCGAGAAATTTTATCAGCTATCAGATGCCGAGGAAGCCTTTTTGCTGGAGGAGCCTGAGCTACCAGAGTCTTTCGAGCTGGCGTCGGATTTAGGCGATTTAGATGGCTTAGAATCCGAGCTGTTACCCTCAGAAGGTTTATCAGCGCTGGCAGCCTTTTTATATGAGTCGCTGCGGTAGTCAGTTTCGTAAAAACCGCTTCCTTTGAATATAATGCCCGCACCGGTGCCGAGAAGGCGCTTCACACCACCCTCGCAATCATCGAGCGGACAGTCGGTGAGACGTTCGTCCTTCATCGACTGGAACGCCTCGAATTGGTGCCCACAGGTCTCGCATTTGTAATCATATGTCGGCATAGATCGGGGGGCGTTATTCGACGCCACGAAGCACTATGTAGGAGGACTGTTGCGGTTCAATTCGATTTTTGCTCAAAAACAGGCTATCCACACACATCATCCTTGACGCCATGCTACCTCCAACTGAAGACCACGAAATCACCCCTAACGCTTTAAAAGACCTTATCGAATCTGAAAAAGCCCCCAAATTTCGCCTCATCGATTGCCGCGAAGAAGACGAATATGCTCTTTGCCGGATCGAAGGTGGAGAATTGTTTCCTCTCTCACGATTCGCTGAACTCTCGTCCGACCTTCTGGATTCCGGCGACACCCGCCCTATTATTGTCTACTGCCATCACGGGATGCGCTCAATGCATGCAACCCTTTTTCTCCGAGAAAAAGGCAAGGTGCAAACCTGGAGTCTCGCCGGCGGCATCGACCTGTGGTCTACCGAAATCGATCAACAAGTCCCACGCTACTGAGGCGCCAGATCTTCGCTCACCCGTTCAAAAGCTTCAGCAAGTTCCTGCCAGTGTTCTCGAGTAGTATCCCACCCTCCGCTGACCCTCACGACACGTCCCATAGCTTCAAAGTCGAGCCCCATAGCCACCATCACCTTGGACGGATTGCCCTTTCCTGCGCTGCAGGCGGATCCTGTTGAAACAGCGAATCCCTCGCGGCTAAGTCGCGAAAGCCATTTTACGTTTTTTTCATAGGGAAGCACGAACATAGAGGTATTCCAAAGACGCGGAGCATTCGCGCCGACCAACTCGACTCCAAAACTTCTCATCAAGGCTGCCTCAAACTCATCCCGATTGTTGGAACAGTCTTCCATCGTATCTACCGACAGATCTTGATTTAATTCCACGAGAGCCGAAACCATTGAAGCAATTGCTGGGAGATTTTCTGTACCAGCTCGACGCCCTTCTTCTTGGGGGCCTCCGACAAATCCGTGGAATGCATTTCCCATTTCATCGTCTGGCAGGATTAGAAATCCGCTCCCTTTGCTGCCCCTAAACTTATGGCCACTCCCAGTCACGAAATCGCATTCACCAAACTCAGCTGAGGGTAATTTCCCAAGCCATTGCGCTGCGTCGGTATGGAACCGGATTTCATGATCACCACATAACCTTGCCAACTCCAACCATGGCTGCAACGTCCCCGTTTCGTTATTCGCAGCCATCACTGATACTGCGGATACTTCGCCTCTTTTCACCCACGAAGAAAGAATCTCCCACTCTATGATCCCCGTCCTTGAGTCGACTGGGATCTCTCTAACCCTGCCGGATTCAATCCATGGTGAAGCTGCCGCCTCAACGCAGGGATGTTCGATAGCCGAAACCGCCACTGGTTTCGCTGATTCTTCAATGAGAAACCGAACCACAGCGTTATTAGCTTCAGTCGCCCCACAAGTAAAAACCACTCGCTCCGGAACATTTATCCCCAGTTCATCCGCCAATTCTTCCCGACATTCCTCCAATCGCGTCTTCGCTTCTCCGCTCTCCAGATATAGACCAGAAGGATTTTGCCAAAGAGAACTATTGGTCTCATTCCACACCCTGAGAGCCTCTTCGCTCATCGGGGTAGTTGCATTGTGGTCAAAGTATTTTGAAAGGTCTGACATGATGAAAAATCACAGTGCTGGGCTGGCTAGCCTAGCCACTTTAAGGCGAGGCGGAACCACCATGGCCGTCCGAGATAGTCTTCGGAATCAACCTCTTGACTGCGGGCAAAGTCAAAATTAAGCATCCGAACCAGTTAACAGGGCAATTTTTTTGAGAAGGTTATCGAATGGAAAGATCGGTTTTTCCTGGAAAGCATCACAACCTGCAGCCTCGATACGCTCCTGATGCTGGGCCATCGTGTGCGCCGTAAGCGCAATCACAGGGATATCGGCGGTAGTGTCATTCTCCTTGATGCGCCGAGTCGCTTCCAAGCCGGCATTGGGGTCCGGCTGAGCGTCAGGGGTTAGCGGCAACTCGAGATCCATAAGGACGATCTCCGGTTTTTCACTGGCGGCACGACTCACAGCTTCAGCCGCATCAGTGGCCACACAAAGCTCATGTCCGTGGTGCTTGAGTAAACGAACCAGCAAACTGATATTATCTTCGTCATCCTCGACTAGAAGTATTCGTGCCATAGCGGTGTCATTATTAGCCTTCCCACGAAATCAAAACCCAGCTCACGGGAAAAAGGCAGTTTTTTCTAAAAAGATCGAACGAAAGGTGAAGAAGAGAGACTAAACATAATGTGACAGCTGCGAAAGTAGTTGTTGCAATCAAAAAACAAGCGGTTCCTTGTGGGGTCCACCCGTTCGGTGGGCCCCGCATTTTTTCTGGGGAAAGAATTTCAGAGGATGAACTTGCATCGAACGGTGCCACCCTTCTGGAGTTGGGTAACTCCTAGATCCCCTTATTTTCCTGATGACCTGATGGCGGATCTTTTTGCAGCTCGCGTCATCCATCCTTCAATCGTAACGTTTTACTGATGTTTCGCACAATCATCTTCTACTCACTGTTTTGTGGCGCCCTCGCCGATGCCAAATCTCTTATCGCAAAGGAATTTAAAGATCCGGCTCCACCCCTCGTCAGCCCTCCCTCAGGAAATGCTGTCACTGAAGCTAAAAATCACGGGCGCCTTACTTTTCTGACGGAACCCAAGACGCTTTCAATCGATGCTGTCACTTCAGACTGGCCCCGTTTTCTCGGTCCGACCGATAACGCCAAAACACCCGAAACTCACTTGATCGACAGCGTTCCTGAAGAAGGCCTTTCCAAGGTATGGGAAATGGAGAAAGGAACCGGCTATACTTCGCCCGTAATTGTCGATGGGAAGCTGATTCTCTTCGATCGGATCGGAGACGATGAAACCGTCGATTGTCTTGATCCAGAAACCGGCAAGCAATACTGGCAATATCGCTATCCGGTCGCCTACACTGATCGCTACGGATTCAATGACGGCCCACGGGCCAGCGCTGTTATTGATTCCGGCAAGGTTTACACTCTCGGGGTTACCAGCAAACTTACCTGCCTCGATGTCGCAACCGGCAGCGTTCTGTGGCAGCGAGATCTCATGAAGGAGTTTAACCGCGCTAGTTTTTTCTTTGGGCACGGTTCCTGTCCCATTATCTACAACGGCAAACTTATTGTTCCACTGGGGACTAACGGTATGGAGAAGGGACTCAGCGTAGCTGCTTTTGACCAGCACAGTGGAGCCCTTCTCTGGGGAACTGAGCACGAGTGGAATGCAAGCTACGCTAGCCCGATCGTCGCTACGCTACAAGGGAAGCCTCGCCTCATTGTTTACCAGGGAGGCGAGAGCGATCCCGCATTTGGCGGCTTGCTCTGTATTGACCTAGAGACGGGGCAACTCCATGACGCATTTTCCTGGCGCCCTGACAAATACGAAAGCGTCAACAGCTCCACACCGGTCGCGATAGGTAACGACCGCATCCTTATCACCACTTCTTATCAGAAAGGAGCAACTCTGCTGCACCTAAATGACGACCTAAAGTGGGAGCAACTCTGGGACGCTCCCGATTTCGGCATTCACTGGATGACTCCCCTACTGTTAGAGGGGCATCTCTATGGATTTCGCGGCCGCAATGAACCTGATGCCTGGCTTGCCAGCTATGACGTCGAAACAGGCAAAGAAAATTGGCGCGAAGATCTTGAGTGGACTATTCCCCTCAAGAGCGGACGCGATTATCGCATGAAATACCTGAGAGGAAGCCTCCTCCATGTCGATGGAAAAACCTTTGCTCTTGGCGAACTAGGTTCCCTTGGCATCCTCAAACTAGCACCCGATGGTGTCACCGAAATCAGCCGAACTCAGCTATTTCTCGCTCGAGCCACTTGGTCGTTGCCGGTGCTGCACCGCGGGTTGCTCTACGTCTCTCAACACGAACCCGACATGGAAGGAAGTCCACCTCGCTTGATCTGTTATGATGTGAGAAAATGATCAATCTCATTTCTCGGTTTGCAACAGACCGGAGGGATAGATTTCGTCACTAACGAGATCATCTGCTTCGGGATTTTCCAGAGGAATCGAGGACCACCTCGGATGTCGCAAGCTGCAGGCCAGATTTGGCCTTAAGCGGACGCTAGATCATTCCCCAGATCGTAACCAGCTGCAAGAAGGCACCCCCAAGATTTCCGGATCCGACTGCCCGAGAACTAGCCAAGTACACTGTCCGCATCAGCGTCTTCTGTTACCCCCAATCGATCTGGACTTTCCAGCCATCCCGAGCCTTATTTCTCTTATGTGGCGTTTTCGCTTATTTGGCTATCCGGTTGTGGTGGAATGGACCTTCTGGGTTATCGCGTTGTTGCTGGGTATCTCTTTCATGCAAATGCCCGGAAGAGACGGGACCTTGCTCACCCTAATGTGGGTTTCGGTCGTTTTTATTTCAATCATCTGGCACGAACTTGGCCACGCTCTTGCCCGTAAGCGTTACGGGGAGCCTTTTTCTGAAATTCGACTCTACAGCTTTGGAGGTCTCTGCAGCGGCCCTGGACAATTCACTCGTTGGGAATCTTTTTTTGTCTCCGCTGCCGGCCCTGCAGCGAGCCTTTCCCTTGGCGGTCTCACCTGGCTAATCGGCCAGACCCCGGGAGCAGCTAATCCATGGATATCGTCTTTTATTGGTATGATGT